>JAHEEL010000083.1 GCA_024640745.1 Actinomycetes bacterium | reverse complement strand
GTGTCTATCTGACCGGCGCGACGTGGTCGTTCCTCGGCGTTGGCTTCTCCGGGGTGATGCCGTACATCGTCATGCTGGTGGTGCTGCTCGTACGTCCGTACGGCCTGTTCGGGACCGAGGAGATCCGGCGCGTATGAGATCCCGACCCCGCCTCTACACCTCCTACGCCTCCGAGGTGGCGCTGCTGCCCACGTGGACGCAGAAGACCGCCGCTCTCGTGTTTCTCCTCTGCCTCGCGCTCATCCCGTTCGATGTCGTCCCTGGGCTGAGCTTCCTTGCCGACAGCGACTGGCTGACGATCCTGAGCCGCGTCGCTGTCTACGCCATCGGCGCGCTCGGACTGCACATCCTCTCGGGGCTCGCCGGTCAGGTGTCGCTCGGCCATGCATTCTTCGTCGGAGTTGGCGCCTACACAGCCGTCATTCTCGGCGGCGAGGCCAGCAGGACACTCTGGGGTCTCGCGTTGCCGATCTGGATTTGGCTACCCGCTTCAGGATTGGTCGCCGCTCTGGTCGGTGCGCTCATCGCCCCCGTGGCCGTTCGCGTACGAGGCATCTACCTCGCCATCGTCACACTCGGTCTTGTGTTCATCGGGGAGTGGATCTTCCGCAGCGTGGTGGCAATGACGGGCGGCGCCCAGGCGGGGCGGGAGTTCCCAGCATTCGCGCTCCGCATCTGGAAGGAAGACACGCCGTTCCTCGATTTCTCGACGGACGGTCCATGGTTTGGCATCGAAATGACGAGCGAGGCAAAGACCTACCTCCTGCTTGTGGTCTTCCTCGTCGTGGCAATCATCGTTGCGAAGAACATCCAGCGAACCAGGATCGGCCGGGCGTTCATGTCGATTCGCGATCGGGACATTGCCGCGGAGGTAATGGGCGTCGCCGATACGCGAAACAAGGTGATCGCATTCGCACTCTCGTCGGCCTTCGCCGGCGTGACCGGCGCACTGCTGGGCGCGTTTCTTGGCCGTCTCGTACCGGAAGGGTTCTCACTGCTCATGTCCATCCAGTTCGTGGCGATTCTGCTCATCGGCGGCCTCGGAACGGTGTCGGGCACGTTGCTCGGCGCCGCATTCGTGATCATCCTGCCCCGCCTCGTACAGGACTTCACGGGATTACTGGCATCTACGGTCGAATCCGGGACCGGCCTCCTCTCCACCATCTCCGGCGTCTTCGTGTCCACCGGGATGGAGGATCCGGGGATCGTCTCAACGCTCCCGGGCACCTCGCCGGGTCTCAATGTGGCTCAATTCAACGTGGTGCTGTACGGCCTCCTGCTGATCGGGTTTCTCATCTTCGAACCTCTGGGCCTCTACGGCATCTGGATTCGGATCCGCAACTACTGGAAGTCATGGCCATTCACCTACTAGCACGTGTTCGACTGCCGCTGGCCACGGCGCGAGGTCGGACCGAAGGAGGAAACATGAAGCAAGCAAGGATCTTCGTGCTGTTGCTGGTGCTGGCACTTATCGCTGCCGCGTGCAGTAGCGACAGCGACGACACGACGACGACCGCAGCAGAAAGCGGCGGAGAGGCAACGACGACGACCGCAGCAGAAAGCGGCGGCGAAGAAACAACCACAACCACGACCACGGCGACGACGGCGGCCCCGGACGAGCCGATGGAGATCGCGGTCGACTTCGGCGTCGATCTCGAGGCCAAGACGATCACGATTGGCCAGTTGGCGGACCTGACGAGCCCCGCATTCTCGGCGCTCGTCAATCCAATCATCGCCGGGCAGGACATGTATTGGGACTACGTGAACGCCAACGGCGGGATCGGTGACGGTCTCATGGTCGAGATGGAGACGCGCGACACGCAGTACGACCCCGAGTTGACCGCCGCTGCATACGCAGAGATCCGCGATCAGGTCGTCGCAATCAGCCACGGCACGGGATCGGTCGCGAACCTCGCCATCGCGGCAGACCTCGCCGAGGACAGCATGATCCTCGTCCCTGCGGCGTGGTACTCGGGCTGGACGGACACCAACATCGCTCCGGGGATCGTGCACAATGGTGCGCCGTATTGCCTCGAATCGATGAGCATCCTCGATTGGATGAAGGATGAGTCCGGGGTTGACGCGCCGACGCTTGCAATCGCTTCACTTCCCGGCGACTTCGGTCTCGACTCGATGGCCGGTGCCCAGAAGTGGGCCGAGGTCAACGGTGTCAATGTCGTTGACGCCGGCGTTGGGAAGATTCTCCCGGGTCAGGACAACACGCCGATAGGTGCCGCCATTGCCGCGTCGGGTGCGGATCTCGTATTCGTGACCACTACGCCGACGACGTTCGCCGAGGTATACGGCACCGCCGTGGCTTCGGGATTCGTGGCGATGTGGTCAGGCGGAGGCCCCACGTTCAACCCGGCATTCATCGGTCCCGACTCGCCGATCGCTGAGCCGATTCAGCGCGACTGGTACGGCGGCTTCTATATTCAGGCGTGGGACACCGACTCTGCCGGTATGGATCTCGTGCGCCAACTCTACGAAGAGGCGGGTCTCGAGGAGCCGCTGAAGGACTACGTCAGCCTCGGTGTCTACGAAGCGATGATCGTCGAGAACGCGCTTCGCAAGGCCTATGAGAATGGCGACATGACGCGTGAAGGCGTGTACAACGCTCTCTACTCGTTCGACAACATGGAGTTCATGGGGATGGCCCCGGCTGAGACCTACACCGGCTCAACGGCTGACCAGGTTCAACGTACCATCTCGCTCTACCGGCCGAGTCAGGAGGATCTCCTCTCTGGTGGTTCCGGAGTGGTGACCGTCGAGCCCGCGTTCGTGGGACCGACCGCCGAGGGCTTCGACTTCCAGGAAGCCTGCTGGACCTTCTAGACAGAAACGAAAAAGCAGCCGGGTGGCCGGGCCCTCGGGTCCGGCCACCCACCCGACAACGAGAGGAACGGATGCTCGAGGTCGCGAACTTGGAGGTTGTCTACAACGACGTCGTCCTCATGCTGCGCGGGCTCTCGCTCGAAGTGAGGGACGGGCAGATCGTTGCCCTGCTCGGAGCGAATGGTGCCGGGAAGACAACGACGCTGCGGGCCGTGACCGGCATCCTCGACGTTCACAAGGGCGATATCACGAAGGGGTCGGTGACCTTCGAGGATCAGCGCATCGACGACAAGGATCCGTCGGCAATCGTGCGCATGGGGATCGCCCAGGTCCTCGAGGGCCGCAGGATCTTCGCCGAGATGACCGTAGACGACAACCTGCGCACCGGGGCATTCACAAACACGGATCGGGCGTCTGTCACTGCGGCTCGCGAGCGCGTGATGGACCTCTTCCCGGTGCTCCAGGGACGCCAGAAGGATACCGCCGGATACCTCTCGGGCGGCGAGCAGCAGATGCTCGCCATCGGCCGGGCGCTGATGGCGAACCCCAGGCTGCTCATCCTCGACGAGCCGACGCTCGGCCTCGCCCCAATGCTGGTACAGCAGATCCGCGACATCATTGTCGATATCAACCGGCAGGGCACGGCGGTGCTGCTGATCGAGCAGAACGCCAACATGGCGCTGTCGATCGCCGACTACGGCTACATCATGGAGACCGGAAGAGTCGTCATGGACGGCGATCCGAGGAAGCTCCTTGCCGACGAGGATGTGCAGGAGTTCTATCTCGGCCTCCATGCAGAGGGTGCCCGGAAGTCGTTCCGCGAGGTGAAGCACTACAAGCGTCGCAAGCGGTGGCTCTCATGACGGCTCCCGGGAGTTCATTTGGGACGAGCCATGGCGCGGCCCGGGGGGACCACGACCACTTGCTCGAATTCGAGGATGTTCACCTGTCGTTCAAAGGCATCACGGCTCTCGACGATGTGAGCTTCACCGTCGACGAAGGGGAGCTGTTTGCCGTCATCGGGCCGAACGGCGCGGGGAAGACGTCGACGTTCAACTGCATCAACGGCGTGTACAAGCCACAGGAAGGCACGATCCGCTGGAAGGGCGAGGACATACTCGGTCGTCGCCCGGATCGAATCGCCGAGCTGGGAGTGGCGCGCACGTTCCAGAACATCGAGCTCTTCGCTCACATGACAGTGCTGGAGAACATCTTGCTCGGTCGCCATATCCGCACGAAGACGTCGTGGTGGGACGGAGCAATCTGGGTCGGTCCCGCCAAGAGGGAGGAGCTGGCGAGCCGTGCCGCCGCTGAGGACATCATCGACTTCCTGGAGATTGCTCGCTGGCGAAAGTATCCCGTGGCGATGCTGCCGTACGGAGTCCAGAAGCGGGTCGAGCTCGGCCGTGCCCTCGCCATGGAGCCGGAGCTGCTGCTCCTCGACGAACCGGTCGCCGGAATGAATCTCGAGGAGACCGAGGACATGGCGCGTTTCATCCTCGACATTCGCGAGGAGCTCAGGATCTCCATGATCCTCGTCGAGCATGACATGGGTCTGGTGATGGACATCGCGGATCGCGTCATGGTCCTCGACTTCGGCGAGCGCATCGCCATCGGACCGCCGGCAGAGATCCAACGCAACCCGAACGTCATCAAGGCATATCTCGGCGAAGAGATGGAGACCTAGGGCGGACGGCCCCGGTCGGTCTCGGATACTGACCACGGGCGAGAAGCGAGACACACGCCGCCGGACACCGGACGGCGGGCTCGGGCTCTCGTCCGGCGTCTCGGGTCTTTCGTCTCGGATACGGCGAGTCTCAGCCGCTCGGCTGGCCTTCAGAGTTCGTAGCGTCGCAACCGGTCGGTCAACATCCATGCGACGGGGAGGGTGAGGCCGGCAAGGAGGGCCTTGGCGAGGTCGCCGACGACGAACGGGGAGAAGCCGGCATCGAGCGCGGCGCCCAGCGTGGGGATCGACTCGAC
This sequence comes from Actinomycetes bacterium, assembly GCA_024640745.1. GTDB lineage: Bacteria > Actinomycetota > Acidimicrobiia > Spongiisociales > UBA5794 > JAHEEL01. The sequence goes on along the minus strand of JAHEEL010000083.1, from coordinate 4,568 downwards.
CGAAGCCCAGAGCCACGCGACTCCCAGCGTGTAGATGACGGCGCTGCCAATCAGAAACGCGGGTATCGCAGTGCGCACGGATCGGTCGTGGCGCTGTTCGGCGAACCAACCCACGAGCCAGGCTGCGACCACGAAACCAGCGAGATAGCCGAAAGTCGAGCCGGTTGCGTAGGTGAGGCCGCCCTCGCCGCCTGCGAAGAACGGCAATCCGATCGCGCCGAGGGTCACATAGAGAAGCATGCTTCCCGCGCCGATCCGGGAGCCGAGCGCGGCGCCGGCGAGGAGGACACCGAGCGTCTGGCCGGTCACCGGAATCGGCGTTCCCGGCAGCGGAATCCTGAGTTGGGCGAGGGCCGCCGTCGCGAGCGCGAACGCCACCATCAACGCGATGGTCGTGGCCGCCCTGCGGGGGAGTGCAACTCCGGTGATGACGTTTGGATGGACTGCCTGCACGGTCGGCCTTTCACTCGGTCTCCAGCCGGCAACGGATTCAAGGAAGCATCGGGACCGGCCGATGTGGACACGGATGAGACTCGCGAGATCGCTGATGCGTTTCATGGTCGTGCTCGGCCTGCTGGTCGTCATGTCGACGACGGTGCCCGCACCGGCTGCTCGGATCCCAACCGATGCCACGCCTGTGGGCGAGGTGGTCCCGGCGGCGGATCGCATCCCTGTTCCGGAGGTGGCGCCTGTGTCGCGGGCCCTGTCCGCTGCGGACGCAGTTCCTGCGCCCGGGCGGCAGCCGACCTCCTCACCGAGCCAGGAATCCGGCGCCGTTGTATCTCGCATCCGGATCCCGTCGATCGGTGTCGATGAGATCATCCGATCCGGCATCGCGCTGTCAGTGATCGACCGCGGTGTGGCCCACTGGGTCGGAACGTCGACCCCCGGCGGTGGCGGGAACGTCGTCCTCGCCGGACACCGCACGACCCACACCCGTCCGTTCTACGCGCTCGATCGCCTTGAACCGGGCGATCTCATCTTCCTCGAGGACAGCGGCGGCTTCGACGTGATGTACCGAGTCTCGAACACGTTCATCGTCGAGCCTGAAGACATCTGGATCACCTACGACTTCGGTAGGCCGATGGTCACCATGTTTGCCTGTCATCCCCGTGGTTCGGCCGATCAGAGGATCGTGGTCCAGGCGGACCTGGTTGCCGGACGCCGCATCGCATAGCGGCGATACCAAGATCGGATCATCGGTAACCTCGGTCACTATGGACCCAGTAGCCACCGTGAGGGACGAGCGCTCCGAGGCCGAACCCACCACGCCGCCTCCCCGCGCGTTTCCCAAGTGGCCGTTCTTCCTAGCCGGCTTCCTGATGCTCGTTGGCGTAGCCATTGCCATCGCCTGGCCCATCAAAGTCCCCTACTACACCCTCTCGCCGGGGCCCCTCTACGACACCACGGACTTCGTGTACGTGGTCGGTGAAGACACCCAGTTCGAGGTGGATGGCGAGATGTTCTTCCTCACCGTCGCGTTGCGAGAAGCGAACGTGTTCGAGTATGTCGCCGGGCAACTCAACCCCAAGGTGGAGGTCACCCCGCGCCAGAACATCCGCCCGTCGGGTGTCTCGTCCGAGGACTTGCGCCGCGAGAACCTGGCTCGCATGGAGCAGTCCAAGACCGATGCAACGTTCGTTGCATTGACGAGGCTCGGCTACGAGCCAACCTACACCGGCACGGGCGCCCTGGTCATCGAGACCATCCCAGGATCCGCCGCCGACGGTGTGCTCCTGGCCGATGACGTGATCGTCGGCATCGACGGAACCGACGTGGAGTTCCGCTCTGATGTCCTCGACGTGCTTGCCGAAAGGGAGATCGGCGACACCATCACCCTCGACATCGAGCGCACGATCGACGGTTCGGACACGGTCGAGGTCGTTCCCGTGGACATCGTCCTCGGAGCGCATACCGACGACGACACGCGGCCGATGGTCGGCGTGCTGCTCGACAACAATGCACCGATCGTCGAGTTCCCGGTCGACGTCGAGACCGATACCCAGAACATCGGTGGCCCGTCGGCCGGGATGATGTTCACGCTCGAAATCATCAACCAGCTGACCGAGCAAGACCTCACGGGTGGCGAGCGCATTGCCGGAACGGGAACCATCGACCGTGACGGCAGGGTGGGCGGTATCGGTGGCGTGAAGCAGAAGGTCTACGGTGCCATCGACGCCGGAGCCGCCGTGGTGCTCGTTCCTGCGTCGAACTACGACGACGCCCTCGAGGCGGCCGACGACAAGATCGTTGTCGTCCGCGTCGAGACGATCGACGACGCGCTCGCGTATCTGAACTTCAGCTGACTCAACCGGCGAATACCCGGTGGCGACGGATCGCCTCGTTACCCTGGCGGCATGGACGAGTCCACCGATTCCAGCGCGCCCGAAGACGCATTCCGGACGGTCCGCAAAGGCTACGACCGCCAGCAAGTCGACGCGCACGTAAGCGCGGCTGGGCGCCGCATCGCCACGCTCGAGCGCCGCATCGAGGAGCTGGAGTCGGGCATGAGCGAGCTCGGGCTGGATCGGCCCACCGATCTCGCCACCGAGTTGGAACTCGTTGGTGAGGAGGTCAAACGCGTGCTGAACGAGGCCCGCGTTGCTGCCGAGAACATGCGCGCTCGCGCAGCCGACGATGCTGCCCGGTGGCGATCCGAGGCCGATGCGGAATCGCGAGCGGTTCGCGAGTCTGCCCGAGAGGTAGCGTACGAAACGCGGCGCTCGGTGTGGGAGACCGGAACCGAAATCGTCACCGCCGCGGTTGCGGAAAGCGAGGCTTTGGTGGCGGGGGCGGCCGAGCGAGCGCTGTTCATCCAGGCTGAGGCGGAGCGCGAGGCTTCGCACTTGACGGGTGACGCCAGGAGAGAACGTGAGCAATCGGCCCGGGTTGCCCGCGAAGAAGCAGACATCATGGTCGCGTCGGCCCGTCAGGAATCGGAATCGCTGCTCTCGGCGGCTCGCCGCCAGGTCGACGCCGCCGAAGAGCGGGCGCGTGCGCTCGAAGGCCGCAGGATCGAGCTCATGGCGGAGCTCGAGGCTGCGCGAGTCACGATCGCCGGCGTCGAAGCCGAGGCCGCGGCTGAATCGGCTCCGGCGATCGAACCAGACTCCGAGATCGTCTCCGTGGATGAGTTCGACCCGGTTGCCGATGAAGCCACGAACAGTCATTGGCCAGACGACGAAGGCTCGGTGAAGATCGTCTCTCCGTCTCGCGCATTTGCCGCCGGGCCCGTCGACGCCGACGCGATGGCAGCTGAAGTCCAGGCGCTCAGGAAGCCGCCGGGCGGCGAGACAGCTCTCAGCGATCAGCTGCCGGCGCCGAGCCACGAATCTGCCCCTGAGCCGTCTTCTGTCCCCTCGGCAGAGGGACGGGGGGACGCAGAGGAGCGTAGCCACGACGCAGAGAAGCAACCGACGCCGGAACCGCAGCCCGAGCCCGTGCCCGAGCCGGAACCGGAGCCCGAGCCGGAACCGCAGCCGGAACTGCAGCCGGAGCCGGAACCGGAGCCCGAGCCGGTCACCGACGCTTTGGACGGGCTCTTCGCTCAGCTCCGTGCACCTGGGTCCGAGCCGTCTTCTGTTCCCCCAACCGAGGGAAGCGGTGACGCGGCGGATCGCGCCGACGACACCGGGGAGTCGCCCGCGGCCGGGCCCGAGCCCACCTCGGAGCCCGATCCATCCTCCGTTCTCGCAGTCGAAGGGCTGGGAGCGGCGGACGAGCGCCACGAAGAGGCATCAGGAGAACCCGCCCCGTCGTTTGCAGTCGCCGCCGACCTCGACCCGTTCGCGCTCCGAGAGCGGCTCTTGCTTCCCGTTCAGAACCGCGCCCTTCGGACTGTGAAGCGGCACCTTGTCGAGGCCCAGAACCGATCCCTCGAAGACCTGCGCCTGACCGACGGCTGGGAGCCGGATGCCTCGATCGTCTCCGACGAGATTGTCGATTCGCTCTCCGACCTCGCACACGAGAGCATGGTGGCAGGTTTCACGGCGGCTGCCGAGATGGTCGGTCGGGACGAGACCCCGCAGCCCGACAACGTTGCACCCACGGATCCATCGGGCGAGTTCGCCTCTGCCCTCCTCGACGCGACGCAAGCATCGGTCGCCCGTTCCCGCGCGTCGGGTGCAGGCCAGCGAGAGACCGGCGCGTCGCTTTCCCGGGTCTTTCGCTCGTGGCGCACCGACGACGCAGAGCGTCGGGTCCGGTTTGCGTCGCGATCTGCCTACCACGTCGGCGTCACCGCGGCCTTGGACGAGCTTGGCGTGACGAATGTTGCGGTTGCGGTGCCGGGTCGGCCTTGTGCGGAGTGTCCCGCGAACCGGGGCCCGTGGAGGATCAGCGACGGCCCGCCGGCCGGGACATCGGCACCTCCGGCACGCCTCGAGTGCGCCTGCACCGTCGTGCCGTTTCCGTGAACCGCCGACCCACGTAGACTCGAATCGTGATCAATCCCGAACCTATTCCATACACGAAGAAGCGCCGCTCCCGCCGGATCCTGTGGATCATCATCGGAATTGCTCTCGTAGGGCTCATCTTCCTGCGTTCGATGGCCACGCTCTGGACCGACT
>JAHEEL010000248.1 GCA_024640745.1 Actinomycetes bacterium | reverse complement strand
GCGGCGACGATCCTGGCGCCCTGCCGGATCGGGTACCGGAACGGCCGAGAGCAGCGCCTGGGTATAGGGGTGTGACGTGTTGTCGTACACACCGGTCTCGTCACCCTGCTCGACGATCTTTCCGAGGTACATGACCGCGATGCGGTCACAGAGGTGCCGGACCACCGACAGGTCGTGGGCAATGAACAGATAGGCGATGCCGAACTCGTCCTGGATGTCCTCGAGCAGATTCACGACCTGCGCCTGCACCGAGACGTCGAGGGCCGAAACCGGCTCGTCGGCGATGATGATGCTCGGGTTGACCGCCAACGCCCTGGCGACACCGACGCGCTGCCGCTGGCCGCCGGAGAACTGGTGCGGGTAGCGATTGATGTGGTTCGGATTCAGCCCGACGACCTCGAGGAGCTCCTGCGTCCGCTTCCGGCGGTCCTTCTTCGGAACCTCGCCGTGGATGGTCCAGGGCTCGGAGATGATGTTCCCGACCGTCATGCGTGGATTGAGGGAGGCGTACGGGTCCTGGAAGATCACGGAGATCTCCTTGCGAAGATCCCGCATCTCCGCCTTGGACAGCGAGAAGATGTCCTGCCCCTTGTAGTACGCGGCCCCGGCGGTTGGCTCCTCGAGACGGAGGATCGTCCGAGCGGTCGTGGTCTTGCCGCAGCCGGATTCGCCCACGAGCCCGAGTGTCTCGCCCGGGTACAGCTCGAACGACACGTCGTCGACGGCTTTGACATCACCGATCTTCTTCTTGAACACGATTCCCTGCGTGATCGGGAAGTACTTGACGAGGCCCTCGACCTTGAGGATCGGCTCCTGCTTGTCGGGTGTGGGCGCCGCCGACTCGGTGGACGGCTCAGCGGTCACGTTGCACCTCCTCCCAGTAGAAGCACGAGCTCTCGTGGCCATTCCTCCCGATGCTGTTGGGTTGCGGGTCGTCCGTGGTGCACCGCTCCTTCGCGAACGGGCAACGCGGATGGAATGGGCAGCCCGTCGGGATGTTCAGCAGGTCCGGCGGCGCGCCTTGGATCGGCGAGAGGCGCTCGGTGTGCACGTCGGGCCGCGGAATCGAGTCCATCAAGCCGAGGGTGTACGGATGGGCAGGGTGGTGATACACATCGTCGATCTCGCCGTCTTCCATGATCTCGCCGGCGTACATCACGACCACCCGGTCGCTCACCTCGGCGACCACGCCAAGGTCATGCGTGATCAGGATCAAGCCCATGCCCGTGTCCTGTTGGAGGTCGTGGAGGAGCTCCATGATCTGCGCCTGAACGGTGACGTCGAGCGCGGTCGTCGGCTCGTCGGCGATCAGCACGTCCGGGTCGAGGGAGAGCGCCATTGCGATCATCGCACGCTGCCGCATGCCTCCGGAGAACTCATGCGGATAGGCGTTGACGCGGTCCCTGGCGTCCGGAATCCGCACACGCTCCATGAGCTCGATGGCGGCCTCCTTGGCCTCCTTCTTCGAGTAGCCGCGATGCTTGCGCAGCATCTCCCCGATTTGCCAGCCGACCGTGAAGACCGGGTTCAGTGCCGTGAGGGCGTCTTGGAAGATCATGGCGATCTTCTGGCCACGCACATCCTTTGCCATCACGTTCTCTGGAAGTTGCAGCAGGTCGACGCCCCGGAACTTGACGCTGCCTTGTGTCACGAATCCCGGCGGGGTGTCGAGGATGCCCATCACCGCCTGGGCGCTGACACTCTTGCCGCTCCCGGACTCGCCGAGGATCGCAAGCGTCTCGTGCTCATCGAGGGTGTAGGTCAGCCCGTTGACCGCTCGGACGACGCCGTCCTCGATCCGGAACTCAACGTTGAGGTTCTCGACATCGAGCAGGTGGGCCTTCTCGTCGAAGGGCACGCCGCCAAGTCCGTTGTTGCTGTTCGTCGCCATCAGCGGAGCTTCGGGTCGAGGGCGTCGCGCAGGGCGTCGCCCATGAGGATGAATGAGAAGACCGTGACGCTGAGGAATGCGCCGGGGAACAGCAACAAATAGGGAGACGTGAGGATCCGCGCCTGCGCGCCGCTGATCATCAATCCCCACGAGATGGCAGGGAGTTGGAGCCCGACCCCGAGGAACGAGAGCGCCGCTTCAGCGGAAATGACGGCACCGATCGTGATCGTGGCGTACACGATCACCGGCGCGAGGGAGTTCGGAAGGACGTGCTTGGTGATGATTCGCCAGTTGCTGCCGCCCATGGCGCGGGCGGCATCGACGTAGTCGGCGGACTTCGCCGCGATCACCGACGATCGCACCAGGCGGAGCATCGTTGCCCATCCGAGGATGATGAGAACGAGGCTGACCTGCGCCACGCCGCGCGTCGGGAACAGGCTCAGGATCACGATGCCGCCGAGGATGAAAGGGATCACGAACATGATGTCGGTCAATCGGGCGATGATCGTGTCCGTCCAGCCGCCGTAGTAGCCGGCCGCCGAGCCGCCGATGAGCGCGATCAAGGTGGCGAAGATGGTGACCACGAGGCCGATCGTGATCGATACCCGGGCGCCGTAGATGGTTCGCGCGTAGTAGTCGCACCCCTGGATGTCGGTCCCGAACCAATGCTCGGAGCTCGGCGGCAGCAGCGATTCGGACAGATTGCAGGCCCGGGGGTCGATCCGGGTGAAGAGGATCGGGAACGCCGCCATCACGACCATGATGATGATGAGGAGTGCCGAGATGACGAAGATCGGTTTCCGCCGCAGCTGCCGCCACGCATCGCTC
>JAHEEL010000001.1 GCA_024640745.1 Actinomycetes bacterium | reverse complement strand
GCGGCCATGGCTGAACGCTAACCGATGCGGTCGGTGAGGCGGTGCTCCGAACCGGCCAAACGGCCCTGCGTGCGTGAACGTCCTTTCAATATGCTGCCCATGTTGGATGCATACGGTCCAACGCGCCGATCCAGGAGGAACAGATGAACTTCCGGCCTCTCGTCGACCACGAGACGGGCGAACGGTATCTGCCGGTCACGAAGCGGGGAGACGCGCTGCTCCACGACCCGTTCCTCAACAAGGGGGCGGCATTCTCACGCGACGAGCGGCGGGCGTTCGGCCTCCGCGGGTTGCTCCCGGATCACATCCCAACGCTCGATGAGCAATTGCTCCGCGTCCGCACGCAGATGGACGCCAAGGTCTCCGATCTCGACAAGAACATCTACCTCAGCAGCTTGATGGACCGAAACGAGACGCTGTTCTACCGGTTCGTCATGGACAATCTGCAAGAGGTCGTTCCGATCATCTACACACCCACCGTCGCGTCGACCTGCAAATACTGGAGCAGGCTCTATCGGTCGGCCCACGGGATGTACATCACCCCGCGCGATCGGGGGAGGATCGCAGATCTCCTACTGTCGCGGGCCGTTGAGCAGCCGCCGGTGATCGTGGTGACCGACAACGAGCGCATTCTCGGGCTCGGGGATCAGGGCGCAGGCGGCATGGGTATCCCGATTGGGAAGCTGGCGCTGTACACGGCAGCGGCGGGCATCAGCCCGGCGCGCTGCATTCCGATCTCGATCGACGTGGGCACGAACAACGCCGAGCTCCTCGAAGATCCGCTATATCTCGGCTACCGGGAGACTCGCCTGCGGGGAGAGGCATACGACCAGCTCATCGAGGAATTCGTTCACGCCGTGAAGGAGGTCTTCCCCGACGTCCTGCTCCAATGGGAGGACTTCTCCAACCGGACCTCGTTCCACAACCTCGAGCTGTATCGGCGCTACCTCCCGTCGTTCAACGACGACATCCAGGGAACCGCTGCGATGGTGGTTGGTGGCCTCATCGCCGCGACGCGCCACAGCGGCGGCAAGCTGACCGACCATCGGGTCGTGATCGCAGGGGCCGGGTCCGCCGGCTACGGGATCCGTGAGCAGATTGCCCACGCGATGGCCGACGGGGGCATGGATATCGATGAAGCCCGGTCGCGCATCTACGCCCTGGACAGCCGCGGCCTCGTCCTCGAGGACAGGAGGAACCTCACCGATATCAAGCAGCGGCTGGCGACGCCGGTCGCGGACATCGCCGATTGGGACGAGCACACACCGCTGCCGTCGCTCCTGGACGTCGTGCGGAACGTGAAGCCGACGGTCCTCATCGGCGTCTCCGGCACTCAGGGCTTGTTCGGAGAAGACGTGATCACCGAGATGGCGCAGCACATCGATCGACCGATCATCCTCCCGCTCTCGAACCCGACGAGCAACGCCGAGGTGACCCCGAAGGCGGCCCTGAGTTGGAGCAACGGCAGGGCGATCGTCGCCACCGGCAGCCCGTTCGCGCCGGTCGACTACGACGGTGTCGAACACCGGATCGGTCAGGCGAACAACGTCTTCATCTTTCCCGGCATGGGCCTCGGCGTCGTCACGATCAAGCCTCGCGAGATCACCGACCGGATGTTCCTTGCCGGCGCCTACGCCCTTGCCGATCAGGTCGGCAGCGACTTGCTCGCCGTGGGTCAGATCTATCCCAACATGGATGACGTTCGTGCGGTGTCGCGCGCCGTTGCGATCGCGGTGGCGCAGGAGGCGATCGACGAGGGCGTGGCAGATCCGGTCGATTCGCTCGAAGAGGCCATCGACGACGTGATGTGGACGCCGGAGTATCTGCCGTATCGACCGGCAGGCGACTGAGACGGGCGCTGCCGGGTTGAGCCATCGCGTTGATGCGGCGCGGTGCTAGGGCACGGTCACCGGGAGCGACGCGCTCGAGAGCGTCAGCGCGAAGATGGCTTCGCGCCCGTCGTGCTCGTAGGTGAGATCGCCGCCCATGTGTCGCGCAAGCCGACGCGACACGGTCAATCCGAGACCGACGGATGCCTCGAGCACTTCGCCCGCCTCGGCGCGGCCATACGGTTCGAAGATTCTGGCCCGCCCGGAGGGCGGCAGCGCGGCGCCGTTGTCTCGCACCTCGACAACGCTGCGGGAGCCTTCCTGTTTGACGACGACGCGAATGTGTGGGCCGCCATACCGCTGTGCGTTGGTGATGAGATTGCGGATGATCTGTCGAATACGCTTGGGATCGGCAACGACGACGGCCTCCGCCTCGATCTCAACGGGGATGCTCGCGTCGACGGTGCGCACGACGGCCGGCGTCTCGTCGGAGAGCCGCAACGGGCGAGGATCGACCGCCAGTTTCCCGGCGTCCGAACGAGCGACGACGAGGAGGTCGTCGACGATGTGGGAAACCTCGATGCTCTGGTCGGCTACGAGCCCGAGCAGCTCGGCGCGCTCCGCTTCGTCGATGGTGCTCAGCGGGTTTCGTAGCTCCTCCGCGATCCCGACGACGGCAGTGAGCGGCGTTCGGATCTCGTGAGAAATGGTCGCAACGAGTTGGTCCTTGCTATCTACGAGGCTTTGGAGCTTCCGCTCGGCATCGCGTTGACGGGTGATGTCGACGATCGCGACCGTCACGTCGGTCAGGTCGAGGACGCCACCGAGCCGTGGTGCACTCCAGACGAGAAGCGCTTCAATGTGCCGGCCGGTGACGGTTAGTCCTCCGTTGAGGTCCGTCGTGACGGTTTCGCTGTTGTTCGCGACCGCCACGAACTGCGGAATGAACGATTCGAGCGAGCCCCGCGAGAACGTGTCCATGCCGAACCTGCCGATGAGCACGGAGCGGTCTGGTGCATCGCTCAGACGAACGGCAGCGTCGTTGACATCCTTGACCTCCACAAGGGTCGCGAGCCGACGGACCTCTTCCGGATTCGAGCGGAGGTAGCTCTCGAGATCCTCGACACCTTGGCTTCGCAGGACATCGATCTCAGACGCGACCGCCGTGAAGTCCTCGTGCCACATTGACACCGGGGCATGTTGGAACAAGCTTCGGAACCGCTCGCCGCGCCGGTCGTAGCCTCGCCGGATCCACGCTGCGAACAGCGCACCGACAACCACCGAGGCCGCAGCGATGGTGGCCTGCAGGAGATTCGTGTCGTTGTGCGCCCAAGGGATACGGGTAGAGAACATGGCGATCCCGTATGCGGTGGCGTAGGGCACTGCCCAGCGGGCAGGTACGAAGAACGCCCCCGCAACGCCGATGACGGCCAGCGGAACCAACGAGGCGTTCGCGATATCTTCGATCGGGAGCAGCTGGTTCTCCGCGATGATCGCCACGGACGCGGCGATCAGCACCGGGAGGAGCCGGCCGCGACCGAGCCGGGCCGAGAGGGCGGCGAGCACCGCGACCAAGGCTGGACCGATGGCTCCGGCCACGAAACTCCAATCGCCGGACCGCCAGCCGGCCAGCACGTACATGACGGCCGCGGCGGCTGAGAGGACTGTCATGAGCCATACCAGGAGTCGCTCTCCGGCAAGCGGAGCTGATGGGACGGCCTTGGGCATGGTGTTCTATCGGCAGTTTGGTGTTCTCGGTGAAGCCGGAGTATCGGCGGACTCGCCTATTCGACGAACGGAACCACGAAGAGATCGACGTTGCTCCCTTCGCTGATGGTCGCATACGAGCGGTCGGCAAGGAAGGCGATCGATTCACCCTGAATCTCATCCGGAGACGGCGCCTCGCAAGGTTCCTCCGCGAGTGCATCGGCCACCGACGAACCTGCCGGCCGATGCCAGAGCCATACGGTTTGATAGCCGCGGAGGGCAATGGTGCTGCCGTCCCAAGAGGAGTCTGCACCGCTCACCTCGTCGCCGAGAGTGAGAGAGGTCACGTATTCGAGCATCTCCACACTCGAGCCGTCGCCGGTCGCGTCTCCCCGATAGACGCGGGCTTCCTCCCGATCCTTCGTCACGACGTAGATCGAGCCGTCCGCGACGAAGAGCGCCTCAGCGTTGAAGACGCCGTCCGGATACGCGAACTCCAGGGCTACAGCGCCCGCAATCGGACCCTCGAGAGTCGCAGGATCGGGTTCGCGCACTCGATACACCGTGATCCGACCGTCGCGGATGGCGAAGTTGTCACCGATGTCGCCGAGGAACAGGGACGAGGAGGCTCCGTCCGCGCCCGGTCCCGCAGCCATGTCCTCCCAGTCGAACGCGACCGCGCCGGCAACGTCGTACGCGCCGCGGTCGGCCCCGTCCGGCCCGATTGCGTAGACGCGCGCACCATCGCGCGAGTCGTTGTGTGTCCAGAGGACTCCCGGCTGTGTGCGGCTCGCGGCCATCCCGGATGCCTCGACGATGCCGGGCGACGCAACGGTTCCGGCGACAGTGACGGATTCGTAGGGAGCGCACGCCGTGCCGGCATGACCGGCGTTGACCGGAGGGCTGCCGGCTACCGTGGTCGTGGTCTCGGGCACCATCGAGGATGACGTCTCCGGCGCTTGATTGGAGCTTGATGTCGGTGGGCCGACGGTCGTTCCCTGTGGGAGTGCCGACGGCTGCTTCTCGTTCTCGCCACCGGTCGCGATCAGGTAGGCGGCCGCGCCGAGGGCGACTGCAGCGATGGAGATGATGACGATCAGAGAGCGGCGATTCATGATCCGAGAGTAGGAGTCGCTCCGCGTTGTCGGTCCGGCGCAGGATCAGGACCGCGGTGTGCCCTCGTCATCCGAATCAGTCGACCCGTACGGGAGCGGTCGGGGACTCAACCGGATTCGGCCAGCATCCGCAGCGCGATTGATTCTCCGAGAATTCCGCGCTCGAGATCGATGAGGCTCAAGCTCTCATTCGGGGCGTGGATCTGGCTGGTCGGGTCCATGACGCCGGTGAGAACGATCGACGCGTCCGGAAAGGCTTCCTCGAACGCTGCCACGAACGGTATCGATCCTCCAACGCCCATCTCGACGGTGTCTGCGCCGTAGGCGATCCGGAACGCCTCTTTGAAGACCTGTGACGCATGGTCGGAGGCGTCAAGAAGGCAGGCTTCTCCGAGCGCTCCCGGAATAACGGTGATCTCTGCCCCCCACGGTACGTTCTTCTCGAGGTGAGCTGTGAGCGCGGCGAGCGCAGCCTGTGGATCCTGCCCCGGTGCGATTCTCATCGACACCTTCGCTCGCGCAGTCGGAACGAGTTGGTTGATGGCCTCGCTGATCGGCGGTGCATCGATTGCCAGCACCGAGATTGCCGGCCGGTACCACAGACGATCGGCCAGGCTGTCGTCACCCACGAGTTGGAGACTCTCGACCGTACCGGCCTGCGAGCGGAGTTCGGCTTCGGAGAGATCCACCCCGCCGGCCGCGGCCCGGATGAGGCCCTCAACCGCAACGTTACCGCGCTCATCGTGCAGCGAGGCGACCACGCGGGCGAGCACGGTGATGGCGTCGGGTATCGGTCCACCGAACATCCCAGAGTGGACCGGGCTTTCGAGCGTGCGCACCTCGATGATGCAATCGGCGAGACCGCGCAATGACGTGGTGAGCGCCGGATGGCCAACGGCCCAGTTCCCGGCGTCGCCGATCACGATGATGTCTGCGGCGAGGAGATCCTGATGCTCGTCGAGGAACGCGCCGAGGTTGGCAGAGCCGATCTCCTCCTCACCTTCCATGAACACCTTCACACCGACCGGCAGGTCTCCTTCAAAGGCGCGAACCGCGGCAAGGTGCATGACGACCCCGCCCTTGTCGTCCGCCGACCCGCGGCCCAGGAGCCGCCCGTTCCGCTCGATCGGATCGAACGGCGTGGTCTCCCAATCTTCTTCGGGACCGGGTGGCTGAACGTCGTGGTGCGCATACAACAACACCGTCGGCGCCCCCTCAGGCGCCGGGATCTCACCGTAGATCGCAGGATGAGCGCCGTCGATCTCGAGGAGACGGACGTCCGAGAAGCCCGACGCTTCGAGCAGTTCGCCGATGCGTTCAGCGCTGCGCCGAACCTGGCGCGGATCGAACCCCGGGGCCGATACCGAAGGGATCCGAACGAGCTCCTCGAGCTCGGCTCGAGCCTGACCAAACCCGTTTCGGACGGCAGTTCGTAGATCGTGGTACATGCGGGAAGCGTATTCGTGATCGCGAGCCAAGGTTTGAGACACGAGATACGAGATGCCAGACACGAGACACGAGACTTGAGACGCGTGCTGCCACGGTCGGGTCTCGTGTCCGGCGTTTCCGATCTCCAGTGTTCCTCCGATTTCCCGCGCAGGAGGGGAGTTCTGCGGTACGGTGGTTGTGGCGCGAGGCGGTTGGATGGGCCGGAGGAGGACCGGATGAAGACTGACCTCGACGTCATCCTACGGCGACTGGCCGAAGTGCCGCCCGTGAAGGGCAATGTGCGCTCGGGCCGGAGCCAGTCGCCGGGCGAACCCGGTGTGTCCCGCTATCAGAGGCAATCGGCCCATCTCCGCGACCGCGACTGCTCGGTCGATCTCACCAAAGTCGATGTTCTCGACCTCGACCTCACCGAAGACTGAGCGAGCGGTCCGCCGTAGACTCGTTGCTGTGGACGCACAACAGCAACAACAGCGCTTCCCCCGTGACGAGATCGGCGACATCATCGACATTGCCGCACGCCTCGACGATCTTGCGGAAGACTCGACCGACCTCGGGCTGACGTTCGCCCAACTGGTCCACGTCGCTGCGGAAGTCGGTATCTCCCGCACTGCCGTGGAGCAGGCGGTTCGCCAGGAGCGAAAGCGGCAGACGGCCGACGCGCGTGAGGCTCGGAAGCGCGTGCGCCGTCGGATGCGTTTTGTGCGGCACGCCATGGTCTACGCCCTCGTGGTGACGGCGTTGCTGCTCATCGACGTGCTCAACGGGGGCGGCTGGTGGTTCTACTACGTGGCAGCGCTCTGGGGCGCGGTCCTGGCGATTCAGGCGATGCGTTTCCTCACCAGGAGGAAGGGTCCGATGGAACGGGCGCTGCTCGAGCGAGAGAGTTGACTAGCGGTTTCGTTCCGAAAACGTGGTGGCGCGCGGCGGCCGGAAGTCCTCAGACAGCTGCGCTGGAGTGGCCATCGGAAAGCGAACGACCGTGTTGGTCCAGCCCAGGGTCCGGTTGGAGTTCATCGTGGCCCCCTGGAAATCGGCGAGGGCCGGCAGCATTCGCGCAGAAAGGCCTCCGGCGCTGCCGAGCAGGTCCCCGGTGTCGGGCGGGTGGTCGTCGTGATTGAGGCGGTCGTCCGTAACGGAGAGGATCGCGAGCCCGTTTCGTTCTTCGACATCGATGCGGGCCGTTTGGGCGGCTGCCTCGGCCGCGATGTGGATGAGATTCAAGACGATCTGTCGGATCGCAGCCGGATCGCACCAGGCGATCGCAGGTTGCGCATCGATGGTGACGTCGACCCGCGATCGGCCGAGAGAGCCGACCACTCGTTCGACCTCGCGACTCAGATCAACAGCCTTGGGTTGTGGGCGGTAGATGCCGGCCTCGATCTGCGCCGCGGTCGCGATGTTCTCGACCTTCCGGACGACCTCGGTCGCATCATGAGAGATGATGCCGATGAGCTCCTCGGCATCGGATACGTTGGAGACGCCTGCATCCTCGAGGTGCCGCGAGAAACCGTAGACGGCCGTGAGGGGAGCGCGCAGTTCGTTGATGAAACGACTGTAGATCTCATCGTGCACCCGCCGAGCGTCTTGCTCCTCGTCGATCCTGGCTTCGAGCTCGGCAGCGTGGCGCCGGAGCGGTCGGCCGACGGCGACGGCGCCGGTGAGAGCCGCCATCGGGACAAGGGTTGCGAGCAGCACGACCGCGGCCACGCGGCCGCTTCCGTCAAGAGAAATCGCCCATCGGCTGATCAAGACGAGGGCGACCGCCCACGCGAACACGGCGGGGATCCACGACGCGTAGCTTCTGGCAGAGCGACTCATGCGTGCGCCTCCTCTCTTCTGATTCGGCACGACGGGGGGTGCGACTTGAATTCCGTTTCGGCGGCGTCTCGGCACAGGCTTCACCTCCGTCGATGGATCAGCGCCAGATTGCGCTGGATTCCACGTGGTTGGCGCGTTCCTGTGGGCCTGAACGCCACACATGATGCTTGACGCTGCAAACCCTGGGTACACGATGTTGGCTAGCCTCGCCGGCCATGGACGTTCCGTTGACCGTTGCCGTCGAGATACCGCTCGTGGGCGACGAGCGCCGCAAGAACTGGGCGAAGGCCGTCACCAACGTGGATGACTCACTCGCCACCGGTTGGGCTTTCGACGGCGACTTCATTGCGACCGGCGGCATTCAGGACGTCGAGCCGGGACGTGTCATTCTCGTCTACGGCGAGAAGGGGAGTCGGGCGAACCCTGCGATCGAGGCTCGGGTCTACACCGTGAACAGCGATGCCACGCTGACCTTGCGCGCGAGCGCCCGGGGCCGGGCCTGGGCACGGACCCTGCGCGACCCCATCGAGGATCTTCTCGCCGAGACCGCAGACTCACCCATGGAGCCGCTCGACTGGAGCCCGGAGCTCCTTCGATACTCCGACGAAGCAATTGCCGAAGAGGTGAAACGTCGTCGACTGCTGTAGATCGCTGCGCCCGAGGGACCGCAGCGCGATCAAGCATCCGGCGATGGCGTAGCTTGGTCCAGAGCCGGTAATCGACGATCAGCGTTGTCGCCGTGATCCGGCGCTTCCTCCCACTCGTTCCTCCCTGCGAAGCCCGCCACCACCATGCCTCGCTTCGTGACCCGCGAATCGCTACAGACTTGGCCCGGATCGGCCGATCCCGTTTTGATGCAGCGATCATTGCTGGTGGCGCTCCTGGCCGCCCTCTTGGCGATGGGCATGCCCGTCGCGTCGGCGGACGACGAGCCACCTCCGGAGCCGACGACGACGACCACCGTCGCCCCGACGACGACCACGACGACCACCGTCGCCCCGACGACGACCACGACGACCGTTGCGCCGACTACGACGACCACCGTCGCCCCGACGACCACAACAACGGTGCCCCCGTCCACAACGATGCCGCCCTCGGCCGAACCGCCACCGGTGAACCCGCCGCCTGCGGACCCGCCGGCGACGGAACCCGAGCCGGACGTCGAAGAACCTGCGGACCCTGGGTTGGACGAACTGTCGCCGATCGACGAGATTCTCCCAGAGGACCCGTTCGCAGAGCCAGGCGTGCCAAAGCATCAGGTTCGCCGGGTTGACGTCACTCGCAAGATCGTGTTCCCCGTCGTCGGACTCAACTACTACCACCCCAGCTTCGGCGCGTGCCGGGACAACTGCGAACGTGAGCATCACGGCATCGACATCATGACGTACGGGTGGAAGGGCGTGCCGATTGTCGCGGCCCACGACGGGAGGATCCGCCTGATCCGTGACGACGCCGAGTGGTGCATCATCGAGATCACGGCCCGGGACCGCTGGTATACCCGGTACGTCCACTTGAACAACGACACGCCCGGCTACGACGATGCCGACCACGAGTGTGTCGTTCCCGGACTTGAACGCGGCTCGCAGGTCGATGCCGGTCAGATCATCGGTTGGGTCGGCGATTCGGGAAACGCAGAATTCACACCTCCGCACGTCCACTTCGAGATTCGGATGCCCAGCGGGTTGCCGGTCGATCCCTACAAGTCGCTCAAGGCAGCGCACCGCATCCGCTACCAGCGGACCAACGGCGACGACCGCGTCGCCGCCGCTGCCGAAATCGCAACCTATGCCTACAGCAACGGTGCAAGCGTGGTCAACATCATGACGACGACCGACCACGAATTGTTGCAGTCCGGGGGATTCACCCACCTCGATCTCGCCGGGCCGCTCCTCCTTGCCGAGCCGGACTACATCCCGCAGGTCACGGCCGAGGCACTCGAGCAGTTCGATCCATCGCGCATCATCGTGGTGGGCGAGACCCTGCGGCAGGTCGTTGTGGACCAACTGGTCCGCCGTTTTCAGCTCGTCGAAAACACGTCGATGCCCGCGCCCATCCCAGAATTCATCCTCGAGCCGGATACTGGAGCCATCATCACCGTTCCGGAACCCGGGCCGGCGCCGTTCTCGCTCGTCGTCGTCGGTGACCGCGCCGACCTCCCCAAACACTCGGCAAACGATCTTGCGCGCATGGGGTGGCGCCTCCCAACGGAGGTCTTCGAAGGATCAGATCCCGGACGCTTGGTCGGTATCGATTCCTACCGTGGTCCCGGCCGCTCGGGGCAGCGGAGAACGCTGTACTACCCGACCGGCAACGGGTACGAGCTGTTCGCCGCAAGCGAAGCGCCGGAAACTCCGCCCGACTACGGCGTGCTCGTGATCGAGGCTCGGCGCACCTCGGAGGCCGCGTTGACGTTCCTCCGGAGCCTCGCTGATCTCCCCCCGATGCCGCTCTGGCGCTGATCAGACCGTCAGGAACCGGGCGATCTTGTCCTGGGCGGCTTCCATGACCTCCATCTGGAGGCCGTTCAGAGCCCGGGCCAGCGCCAACTCCTCACCAACGACCGGCATGGGCTCGTCGATCGGGTTCCTTCGCGCTCGGCCCCGCGATTCGAAATGATCGCCCCTCAGATCGAGGACCGTCCGGACCGTGGTCGTAGTCTCGTCTTCCTCGATGTGTACGTCGATGGTGATGTCCTTCTGCACGAGACTCCTCCAGGTTGCCTAGGTCAATTGTGACGACGATTCGCCGCGGTGACTAGGGGCAAAGAGCAAAGAGCAAAGAGCAAAGACCTTCGGTCTTGGCCGTTCGCCCTACTCGTTGGACGCGACGATGCCGAAGGGTGCCCCTTGGGGGTCGCTGATGGCGGCCATGCGGCCGAATGGCGTGTCGAACGGCTCCTGTTGGATCGTTCCGCCGAGTGATCGGGCCCGCTCGACCGCGTTATCCGCGTCGTCGACCGCGAACCAGACGAACCAGTGCGGGGCAACCTCGTCGGGGCGCATACCGGTCATGTCGTAGATGCGGGCGTTGGGCCGACCACCGACGGAGACGACGAGATACGAGAAGTCGCCAATGTGCTGCACTTCGGATCCCCAGCCGAGCAGCTTGGTGTAGAAGGCTCTGGCGGACTCGACGTCGCGGCACCCCAGCTCATTCCACGTCATCGCACCAGGGACGTTGAACACCCCGGCGCCATCGTGGCCCCCCGCCTGCCAGAAGCTGATCGCTGCGCCGACCGGGTCGATCGCGATGAGCATCTTCCCCGATCCTGGGATCTCCATCGGTTGCGCCAGGAGCGTGGCGCCGAGTTCTGTCGCCTTCGCCGCCGTGGCATCGACGTCGTCGACCGATATGTACGACGACCACACGGGCTGCCTGCCGGCGTCGATGTCCTTCTGATGCAGGGCACCCATGCCGGCGACGGCCTCGCCGTCGAGCATGAACATGGTGTACTGCATGGAATCGCCGGCCGAAGGCTCGACCGCCTCCCATCCGAAGAGCCCGGTGTAGAACGCCGCCCCTCGGTGCGTGTCCGGGACTGCTACGTCGGCCCATGTGAATAGCCCGTTGGGATAGCCCATCGGTGATTCCTCCTCCTGCGGCGCGGTCGCCATCTCCGCCGCAACCCTACGGGACGTATCGCTCCTGGGTTGCGGATTCCTCGACCTTGCGCCCATCCCGGGGTAGGTTGCGGGGTTCATGGACCATCGGTTGCCTGTGAGGGTCTTCGCCGTCTGCCTGGCAGCTGTTGCGGTGGTTGGTTCGGCGATCGTCGTCGACGGACCTCGTGCCGAAGCAGCGTCCGGCTTTGTCGCGGCCGGTTGCCGTTCGTTCTCGACCTATTCGGAGGCCGACCACGGCGTCCTCGTCCCCGGCCTGATGCCGGCGGCGGACCCTGCGATCGTCGTCGGGGACCCCGACGCCGAGGACATGCCGATGGCGTCGATCCGCTATCCGGATGAGGCCAGCCTGTGGGCGGCTTCAGGCACGCGCGGCTCCGCGTTGGTGACGGCCGCTACGGCGGCTACACCACCGGCCAATGCGCTTGGTGACGTGGGCCCGCAACGAACGGATCGGGCGGTCTCCGATTCGGTCGTGCGGCTCTATTGCGGTCTGTTTGGGCGCGAGCCTGATTCCCTCGAGGTCGAGTACTGGGCCCGCCGCTACTGGAACGGCCTTCCGCTCGCAACGATCGCGGAGGCGTTCACCACCAGCACGGAGTTCATCGACCGCCACGGCGATCCGTCGGATGAAGCCCTCATCCCGATCCTGTACCAATCCGTTCTGGGCCGCGAGCCGGGAGCGGGTGGAATCGCTCCCTTCGTCGAGTTGCTGAATAGAGGCGAGCTGAGTCGGGGGAGCCTGGTGGTGGCGTTCACAGATTCGCCGGAGTATGTGGCGGCGACCGGCACGGTGCATCCTGAGAAGCCACCGCTGCCGTATCCCGCCGTCGGATCGGGTCGCCGGATCATCTACGCCAATCGGGAAGCCAGGGTGTGGTTCGTCGAGGCGACGGGTGAGCTCGCCAAGACACATCAGGTCTCGGGCCGGCGCGGCGTCCCCACGCCGGATCGATACAACGTCTACTCGAAATCCCGGTACGCGTGGGCACCCTACGATGGCATCACCATGGAGTTCATGGTGCGCTTCGCCCGGGACGAGTGGCCGTACGGCTTCCACTCGATCCCGATCAACCCGGACAAGTCGCCGCTCCAGACCAAGGAGCAGCTCGGGACGTTGCGATCCGGGGGATGCGTACGGCAGGACTTCGATGACGCCGAATTCACGTTCGGGTGGGCCGATGTCGGCACCCGCGTGATCATGCTCCCGTAGGCTCCCGGGACCGCTACACCACCACGACGTCCGTGAATCCGAATCGTTGGATTCGGTCGCCGATCTGTCGTGTTGCATCCGGCGTTGCCTCCTCGAGGTACTCGAATCCGGGCCGGAGGCCATGACTTCGAAAGCCGATCACGACGATTCGCATGGAGGGGTCGACGGAGCGGAGCCACTCGGCTGTGTGGTCGACCGTCTCCGGATCGTCGTTGTATCCGGGCATGATCAAGAGCCGCACTTCGTAGAGTCGATCGATGGACGCGAGGTACCGGATCGACTCGAGCACATCGACATTGGAGGCGGCGGTGAGGCGGATATGGGTCGTCTCGTCGAGTGCCTTGAGATCGACCATCGCCGCATCCATCACGGGGGCGAGCCGGTCCCACACCGCGCGCGACGCCGAGCCGTTGGTATCGACGAACGTCGTGAGGTGCGCGAGGTGCGGGTCGGATTTCATCGCCGAGAACAGAGCAACGAGAAAGCCGGTCTGCTCAGTCGCCTCGCCTCCGGAGACGGTGATGCCGGAGATGAACTTTGCGGTCTCTCGGATCTGTTCGAGCACCTCGGCGACGGTGGCCTCGTAGGCGAGGGGCGTGGAATCGAACGGGCAGACCTCGATGCACACGTCGGAGCCGGTACACCGGGCCCGATCGACAACGACGCGGGGCCCCGGATCGAGCTTCAACGCAAGCTCGGGGCACGACTCGACGCAGAGCCCGCAGTGGTTGCAGTCAGCAATCGTGTACGGGTTGTGGCAGTTCACGCAGTTGAAGTTGCAGCCCTGTGTGAAGATGACGAACCGATTGCCGGGTCCGTCGACCGTCGAGAAACGGAGGACCTTATTGAGGCGGCCGCGTATGGTGTTCACGGATCAGGACGCGCTTCACCGCACGATCCAGGACATGGGAGTTCTCGACGGAGCCGGCCGCGAACACGGTCGAACCGTGCCGGCCTCCCTCATCTGCAAATGCCGCGATGTCCGACTTGCGGACGAGATATCCGGTGATACGGATGAACCCGTTGGTGTCGAGATTGAACGTGAAGTCACGCATCCCTGCCTCGAACGCTCCGCGGATGATGTCGACGACGGCCTGCGGATTCCGCCGCGCCGTGTCCTCGACGTGGAAGATGTCGCTGACGCCGGACATGAAGACATCGTGGTGGGGGGCGACACAGGCGATGTGCTCGAACATCGAAGGTTCCGACCCGATCGGGATGCGTGTCCCCGCCGTCACGTCGACGTCGACGTCGATGCCCGACTGCGAGTGCAGCATGCAGCGGCCGCCGTTGCCCTCGCAATACGGCATCGGCCGGGCAGCGACTTGATCCGCCACGGCGCGCACGATTCGGTACGACAGTTCGTTCGCCTCGTCGTCGTGGCCGTAGCGGCCCGACTTGCCGGCGTTCTCCATGAGCGTGTCCACGCATTCGGCCAGCCCGTAGACCCCGTACATCGCGGAGAACCGGTCGAGGGAGATGAGGCCTTCCCTGGCGAGGAAGTCGTGCTCGAAGAACTTCGCGTCTTCAACGAGGTAGCGGATGCGCGCTTCGATCAGCTCGGCATTGAGCTCGACGTAGTGCGGAAGCGTCTCTTCGAAGAAGGCCTCGGTGTCGCCGTTGTGGACGAGGGCCACTTCTTTGAGGTTCAGGCGGTTCAGGGTATGGGAGCCGCCACCGATCCGCAGCGAGTTGTAGCAGCTGACCGAGGCATAGGCGTCGTCGCCGAAATCGCGGATCATCATGGGGTGATTGACGAAGTGCGGCTTCGCGGTCTCGAACACCGTCTCGACCGCATCCCGGATCAGGTCGTCCGGTGTGAGGTTCGGATCGACCTTGAACGTGAGGTTGGGAACCACCTGGAGCAGTTCTCGCTCGATCCGAAACACCATGCGGATGATGCGACCGTCGCGCGGACCCAGGTCCATGTGAACGAACCCGTCCGGCAGCATTCGGTCCAGGGCGATCCAGAAACGCTTGAGCGACTGGTAGAGGTGCTCGTCCGAAACACCCTCGGCGTACGGTGCCAGGTCCTTGTCGAGATCACCGAGGTAGACGGGGTAGCCGGTGATCGACGGCACCTGCGTGTACAGAATGAGAAGGAAGTTCAGCGCGTCGTCGAGGGTCTCCGGAGGATCGAGTTCGAGGAACGTCGAGCCGTTGCGCAACGCTTTCGCGTAGTCCGGAAGGATATAGCGGCCGCGGTATGGGGCGTGGCCCTCGTACAGGTCGCAGATGATTCGCTTGTTCAACGCGTCGACCGCGTCGGCTGACAGGGCCGGGTAGTCGAGCGCTTCTTCCGCCAGGCCCGCGAGATAGTGGCGTCGCTGGTGGTATGAGAGTCGCGGGTCGTTGACGATTGCCCGCGCACGAACCTGAAGCTCTTCGATGTTCATGCCATCTCCTGTGTTGCCCCCATTGTGGTGGAAGGAGGTGGCATAGTCCAGCGGTTGAGTCGCCGGTTGCCTGCCACGAGCCGATAGTCGAAAGGCGGGATTCGCGGTAGCGAACCGGAGCAGTTCGGTGAGCAGCGAACGGCAGCGTGCTGTGTGTTCCTAGCATTTCTGTCATGACCGCTCCCGTTCGTCGTGACGCTGCCGCGCCGGCTCGGTTGGGTGAAGTGGTTGCGGGGGGCATGCGGCTGATTCGGCAGTTCGTCCGGTGGCATCCGTGGTCTTTCACGCTTGCCGTCCTCGGCGCGGCGCTGTTCGTTTCGGCGATCGTTGCATCGGCGGTCGTCGTTGGGCGGATCACCGATCTGGTGATCATCCCAGTCCTCGACGGCGGCGAAGCGATCGGGAACCGGGTAGCCGTTGCGGTCGTCGCCGTGATGGGTGTGGCGCTGTGGAAGGCCGTCGGGATCACGTTGCGGAGGACGGCTGCCAGCGCCCTGCAGTTCCGCACCCGGGCGGACGCTCGCGAAAAGCTGATCGAGCAACAGCTGCGTCTTCAGCTGGCCTGGCACGACCGGCGTTCCACCGGCGACCTGCTCTCGGTCAGCGAAGTGGACACGCAGACCGGCACGTTCGTCCTTGCCCCGCTGCCGTACGCAGCGGGCGCCTCGCTACTGCTCATCGGAACGATCATCCTCATCTTCGCGACGCACTGGATCCTCGGCGTCATCGCTCTTCTCGGCTTGTCGATTCTCGTGGCCATCGACATCCGGGGGGCTTTCTCGTTGTTCGCCGATTTCGAGGAAGCCCAGTACGAACGCGGCAAAGTCAGCGAGATCGCCCACGAGAGCATCGACGGGGCACTCACCGTCAAGGCGCTCGGACGTGAGGCGTACGAGGTCGCCCGCTTCCGCATCGCCGCCGAGGTGCTCCGGACGAGACTGATCGATATCGGCGTCCGGTTCGCCGACTTCCGCGCCATCGTCGAGTCGATACCGGCGGCGCTCAACATCGTGATGCTCGTCGCCGCGGCCATGCTCGTGATCAACGCAGCGATGACCGCGGGCGAGATGGTCGCCGTCGTGTATCTCATCACGCTGATGGCGTTCCCCCTCCAGCTCATCGGCTTCGTCATCTTCGAGATGGCGCACAGCCAGGCGGCCTGGACTCGGGTCCAGGAGATCCTCGATGCCGATGAGCTCATCGATCACGGTGTCCTCGCGGCTCGCCCCGTTCCGGACGGTGCGGAACTCGAGTCCCGTGAGGTTCAATTCGCCTACGGAGACGGCGAACCGGTCCTCAGCGACCTGCGGTTTGAGATCCCCGCCGGGCGTACCGTGGCGGTTGTCGGACCGACGGCTTCGGGCAAGTCGACGCTGACGATGCTGCTGGCCCGCCTGTGGGACCCGACGGACGGAGCCATTCACATCGACGGGCGCGATCTCCGCCAGTTCGCTCGATCGGAGCTCGCGCTCGAGGTCGCCTACGTGTCGCAGGAGTCGTTCTTGTTCGACGACACCGTGTGGGGCAACGTGACGCTCGGCTCGGACGTCCCCGACGAGGATGTACTACGTGCCATGCGCCTGGCCGGGGTGGAGAGGTTCATCACCGAACTGCCGGATGGCTACGACACGCAGATCGGTGAGCGCGGCACCTCGCTGAGCGGCGGTCAGCGACAGCGAATCGCTCTCGCTCGAGCGCTTGTGCGGCGTCCCCGCGTTCTCGTCCTCGATGATGCGACGTCGGCAGTCGATCCTTCGGTGGAGACCGAGATCCTGCGCGGCCTCCAGGGTGCGGAGCTTCCCTCGACGGTCGTGATCGTCGCGTACCGGCGGTCGTCGATCATCCTGACCGATGAGATCGTGTTCATGGACGAGGGACGTGTCGTCGCTCACGGCACGCACGAGGAGCTCCTCGCGACACAGCCCGGCTACGAGCGGCTCCTGCGCGCCTACGAGGAAGACGCCGCGCGGCGAGCGGAGGACGGCGCACCGTGACGGACTCGACCGGCGGTGTCTTGCACCGTGCCTTCCGAATCGCGCCGGCCCTCTCGAGAGGCCTCGGGCTGACCCTGGCGCTCGCGGTCGTTGGGACGGCGCTGCAGCTCGTGGTGCCGGTCACGATTCAGCGCATCATCGACTCGGTGTTGCTCTCCGGCGATGTAGCAACGTCCGACGTGATCGCGCCCGGCCTCGTTGCGCTGGTGGCGATTGCTCTGGCGATGTGGGCGCGGCGCACGTCGTTGGCCCGGCTTGCCCGGTCGTCGATAACGGGACTGACCGACCTGCGCGTCACGACGTTTGAGTATCTCCACCGGCTCTCGATGCTCCATGTCCAAGGCGAGCGACGCGGTGCGCTGGTCAGCCGGGTCACCTCGGATATCGAGACGATGCAGCAATTCATGGAATGGGGCGGAGTCGGCTTGATCCTCGGCGCTGCCCAGATCGCGCTCGCAGTGGCCGTCATGGTTGCCTACGAATGGCGCCTCGCCCTGATGATCGCTGTCGGGGTGTTCGCCTACTCGCTGATGCTCGTCTGGTTCCAGCGCATTCTCCGGCGGGCCCACGACCGGGTACGCGAGCGGGTGGCCGACTCGCTCTCGGTCATCGGCGAAGCCACGGCGGGGCTGCCGACGGTGCGCGCGTTTGGAATGGAGTCTGCCGTCCTCGGCAAGGTCACCACAGCACTTGATCGGCAATACCGGGCTGAATACGGCGCCGGCGCCCTTGCTGCAGTGCTGTTTTCGTCCGCCGAGATGTTCGCCGGCGTCATCACGGCCTCGGCCATCGCCATCGGTGTGGTCTTCGGGGATTCGTGGGGCCTGAGCGCCGGGACGCTCGTCGCCTTCCTGTTTCTCGTGACGCTGTTGGTGGAGCCGGTGCAGATGCTCGTCGAGACCATCAATCAGGCCCAGTCCGCCGGCGCCGGCCTTCGCAAAGTGCTGCGGGTGCTCGATGCCCCGATCGATATCGAGGACCCGGTGGACGGAACCGATCTCCCCGATCGTCCGCTCGACATTCGATTCGACAGGGTGCGATTCCGGTATCCGACGGGGGACGATGTGCTGACGGACGTCACGGTCGGGATTGCAGCCGGCGAGCGCGTTGCGGTTGTCGGTGAGACGGGTTCCGGCAAGACGACCTTCGCAAAGCTCGCTACCCGACTGCTCGATCCGGCGGAGGGGGCGATCACGCTCGGCGACGTGCCGATCGACGCGGTTCGATTCGATTCACTGCGTTCGCGGGTTGCCTACGTGCCCCAGGAGGGATTCCTGTTCGACGGTTCGGTGGCCGACAACATCCGGTACGGCAGGCCGGGTGTCGACGATGGCGGCATCCGAACGGCAATCTCGGATCTCGGGCTCCTGGAGTGGGCTGAGTCACTTCCGGGAGGAATCCATGCCCACGTCGGTGAGCGAGGTTCGAACCTCTCTGCCGGGGAGCGTCAGCTCGTAGCGATCGTTCGTGCCTGGATTGCGAATCCCGATCTGCTCGTGCTCGATGAGGCGACCTCTGCAGTCGACCCGGCGCTCGAGGTCCAGATCCGCCGGGCGATCGAGCGCCTGACAACCGGGCGGACATCGATCACCGTGGCGCACCGGCTCTCGACGGCCGAGGCAGCCGACACCGTCCTCGTGTTCCACGCCGGCCGGCTCGTCGAACGTGGACGGCATGTCGACTTGGTGGCCGGAGGTGGGGTGTACGCGGATCTGCACGGTGACTGGGAGGGTGCCACAGCCGAGTAGGACCTGGTGGTCGCTTGTCGCCGGCGCCGACGGAGACACGAGACGAGAGACGCTAGATCGGAGACGGTGGATGAGGTCTCGTTTCCTCCGTCTTCGTTCGGGCCCACTCCTCAGCGACTCCGCTCCTCGGCCGCAGCTGATCGACTCAATCGTCGCCGTCGCCGTCGCCGTCGCCGTCGCGGCCGTTCTCCTCGATCTCGGGGATGAAGCGGCCATCCTCGAATTTGCCCGAGAAGTGGGACTCGTGGTCGTCGCTCTTGAACTCGACTTGCACCTTGTCGGGACCGTTGTCCTCGACCTCCATCCGAAACCCCGCCTTTGGTGACGCGCCGGCCAGGTAGACCTCCGAGCTGCCGATCTCCACCGTGACAGACCCGCCGACCAGATCGTACGTACGGATCTCGACCGCCGGCGATGTCGTGGCGGTCGTGGTGGTGCTCGTGGTAGTCGATGCCGGGACCGTCGGCCGTGTCGTGGTCACCGCCGGTGTGGTTGTGGTGGTCGTGGTGGTGGGTGAGGTGAACGGTGAAGCCGCAGTCGTCGTCGAAGTACCGGCCCCCGTAGGATCGGTGTCGATCTTCGGTGCAACGGTGGTGGTCGTTGCAGTCGTTGTTGGCGCCATTGCCGTCGGCGCATCGGTGACCTGGTCGCGCACGCTCCCGACGGCCGCGGCCGCGACAAAGACCGCGGCAGCCGTCACCACGAGCCACAGCAGGGCATACGTCATACGTCGCACAGCCCCATGATGGTGCCACGCCGTCGCTCCACGGTTAACGCTCGGCTAACGGCACAACAAATCCGCGATGACGGCGGTCCGAGGCCGAACCCGCCGGTATCGTGGCGGCGTGCCAGCCATCCTGATCGTTGAGGACGACCAGCGGATTCGACAGTCCCTCTCGAGCCGCCTCGCCGAGCGCGGCCACCAAGTCGATGCCGTGGGAACAGCCATGTCCGGAGTCGAAGCAGCGGTATCGGGAACCTTCGATGTGGTCGTCCTCGATCTCGGTCTTCCGGATCTCGATGGGGCGGAGGCGCTTCGCATGATCCGCTCGGTCACCGACGTGCCGGTGGTCGTAGCAACAGCCAGAGACGACGAGGCCGAAATCGTGCGACTGCTCAACGCTGGGGCCGATGACTACGTGGTCAAGCCGTACTCTGCCGAACACCTCGAGGCTCGTGTGCGCGCCGTTCTCCGCCGTTCCAGCTCGGATCCGGAACAGCGAACGCTGGTCGTCGGCGACCTGACCATCGACCTCGATGCACGGGAGGCCCGATTCGAGGATCGGCCACTCGAACTCACCGCCCGCGAGTTCGAGTTGTTGGCGTACCTCGCCGAACGCCCGGGGAGCATGGTGAGCAAACGTCAGCTGCTCGCGGAGGTGTGGCACCAACCCTACGGCGGTGCCGACAAGACAGTTGACGTCCATCTCTCGTGGCTGCGCAAGAAGCTGGGTGAGACGGCCGCCGAGCCCCGATACATCCGCACGCAGCGCGGGGTTGGGGTGCGGCTGGTCGACCCGGGCTCGTGAGGCGGAGCCTGATCCTCGTGACGGCCGGGGTGACCTCGATGGTGGTCATTGCATTTCTCGTGCCGCTCGGGATCATGGTCAGCGCGCTTGCCTTCGACCGCGCCGTCACGCGTGCCGAACGAGACGCCGAAAGCGTCGCCCGCCTGGTCGCCGTCATCGGCCCTTCGACGTCGAGTGATGCCGTCGTCGGGGCAATCGGGGAGCCGCGCCTCGTCGAGCTCGGTGCAACTCTGATCTTCCCCGACGGAAGGGTCGCGGGTCTTGAGGTTCCGCAGGGAGAGGACCTCGAGGCGGCACGATCCGGAACCGCCTTCCGCTCCTCCGTGCCCGACGGCGAAGCCGTCTACGTCCCGGTTGCCCGGGCAGACGGCGAGCTCACGGTCGTTCGAGTGGTTGCCCCCTCGGAAGAGCTGACGCGTGGCGTTTGGCGCTCGTGGCTGATCCTCGGTGGGCTCGGCATCGTGCTGGTTGGGTTGTCCATTCTTGCGGCGGACCGCTTCGGCCGCTCGATCGTGCGTCCGGTCCGTGAGCTCTCGGACGCGGCTGCCCGGCTGAAGGCGGGGGATTTCAGCGCGCGGGTCGTACCAGGGGGCCCGCCGGAGATAGAGGAGGTGGGTGCAGAATTCAACCTCCTTGCGGAGCAGGTCGAGCACCTGTTGAGAGAGGAGCGAGAGACGGCGGCCGATCTCGCACATCGGCTCAGAACACCCCTGACGGCGGCGAAATTGGATGCCGAGGCGCTTCCCCCGGGACGCGCGACCGACCGGATCGTCGACGACCTCGACGACCTCGAGCGGACGGCCAACTTCATCATCGGGGAAGGTCGGAGGCCGGTGCGTACGGAGGTCGATCCCGGATGCAACCTCACCGAGGTGGTCGAGGATCGGGCTCGCTACTGGTCGGCGCTGAGCGACGAGCAAGGGCGCTCATTCGCGGTTTCGGTGTCGGTTGGTGGTAAGAGCGGCTGGGTCGACGTTCCCCGGGTCGATGCGGCGGCAATGATCGATGCGCTGTTGGAGAACGTGTTCGCCCACACCGATGAGCGGGCGCCGCTCGCGGTGCGACTTGCCGCAGCGGAGAACGACGGCCTCATCCTGGAAGTCGAAGACGGCGGCGCCGGCATCGATCAACCCGATGCCGTGGAGCGTGGAGCGTCGACCGTCGACTCCACGGGACTTGGGCTCGACATCGTGCGGCGCATTGCCGAGGCCTCGGGTGGGACGCTCGACCTCGCCGATCCCGGTGACCTTGGCGGTGCGAGAGTCGTGGTGCGGCTGCCGCAATCCATCAGGGGCTAGCCGAAGAGGGGTCCGGCATTCCGGCTGCCGGTCTCGTGCCTCGTGTCTTCAGTCTCTGCTCTTGCGTCATCTGCGAAGCAGGGTATGGGCCAAAGGCGAAGCCCCCGCCAAAGCAGGGGCTCCCTGAACCTCGTGAGGTGGACCGATGCGGTCTTGGTTGGATCATCCCGCATGGGTACTACTTACCCCGCCGGCCGTCCCACCGGTTCCCTTTCTACATCGGCGGTTCTGCGATGCGTTCTTTAGGAATTCCCTCAATTGCCGGGATTTGGGTCGAGCGACCCACACCGGCAGAATGCTCTCTCTGGAGGGACCTGGATGCTGCAGCTCGTCGACCTCAAGAAGCGGTATGGCGATGTCGTCGCCCTCGACGGGGCTGGGTTCACTGTTGAGCGCGGCCGGATCCTCGGGTTTCTCGGACCGAACGGCGCAGGCAAGACGACCGCCATGCGGGTCGTATTCGGACTCGTTCGTCCCGATTCCGGGAGTGTGTCCTGGAATGGCGGCGCGGTCGGCCCGGAGGAGCGGCTCCGGTTCGGGTATATGCCGGAGGAACGCGGTCTCTATCCAAAGATGAAGATCCGGGATCAGCTCATTCACTTCTCACGGCTGTCGGGGCTCAGCAGGCAGGAGGCAACCGAAGCGGTCGACCACTGGCTTGGCGCACTCGGTTTGGCGGACCGCGGATCTGCCAAGCTCGAAGACCTCTCGCACGGAAACCAGCAGCGCGTCCAGCTTGCGACAGCCCTCGCACCGAACCCCGAGCTCCTGATCCTCGACGAGCCGTTTGCGGGTTTGGATCCGCTGGGCGTTGCCTCGCTGACCGGAACGCTGCGAAATCTCGCGTCGGGCGGAGTGACGATCGTGTTCTCGAGCCATCAACTCGATCTGGTCGAAGACGTGTGCGAGGACGTCGCGATCATCAACGAGGGCCGAGTCGTGCTGAGCGGATCGCTCGACGACATCAGGAACCGCTCATCGAAACGACGTTTGACGATCGACGTGGACGGGCAACCGTGGGTTCCACCCGGGGCCGACGCCACGGTGGTCGATGCCCAGGGGCGGTCGCACTGCATCGTCGACGGTGACGCTCCAATCGGCGATCTGCTTGCGGCGGCCGGCGCCGTGGGGACGGTGAACACCTTCATGTTCGAGCCGCCGAGGCTCACCGATCTCTTCCGTGAGGCGGTGGAATCATGAACCGGTGGCGCCAGGTTGCCATTCTGGCGAAGAGAGAATTTGCGACGCGGGCGACCAGCAAGCCGTTCCTGGTCACCATGGGATTGCTCGTGCTGGCGATTCTCGCCGTAGGTCCGATCGTGAGCCTCCTTGCCGGTGGTGAAGCGGAGGCAACAAGGATCGGTATTGCCGGGGAAGAGCCACCCGGAATCGACCGGGCCCTGTCCGACCAGGCGGCGGTGCTCGAGATCGACATCTCGATCGTGCGATTCCCCGATGGAGTCGCTGCCGAGCAGGCCGTCACCGATGGCGACGTGGCAGTGGCACTCGTCGATGGGGACGAGATCGTCTTCCACACCGACGTGTCCTCGAGACTCCTGGCGCTTGTCGGCGGAGCGCTCACCAATGCTGTCAAGTCTGCAACGCTTGCGAGCCTGGGACTCTCGGCCGACCAAGTCACGGAGATCATCGCACCCGTGCCGTACGACGTCGTCACGCTGGAGGAGGGTGATCCGGAGGAGGATGCCAAACGCGTTGGTGCGTTCGTCGGGACCATCGCGCTCTACATCTCGATCCTCATGTTCGGCCAGTTCGTGGCAATGGGAACCGTGGAGGAGAAACAGAACCGGGTCGTCGAGGTTGTCCTCGCCCGGGTTCGACCCTGGCAGGTCCTCGTCGGAAAGGTCATCGGCATCGGCGCCCTCGGACTGGTGCAACTGCTCTTGTTGGCCGGGGCTGCGTATGTATCGGCACAGATGGCGGATCTCGGCGACATCGACCTCGCTGCGATCGGGCTGCCGATCATCGCCGGTGTGGTGTTCTGGTTCGTCCTCGGCTACGCGTTCTATGCCTTCCTCTATGCGGCCGTGGGTTCGACGGTCTCTCGCCAGGAGGATCTCCAAGGTGCGATGATGCTCCCGATTGCGCTGATCCTCCCCGGGTACTTCATCGCCCTGATCGCAGCCGAGTCCCCCGACGGCCTCGTTCCGACGGTTGCATCGATGTTGCCGCCGTGGGCCCCGTTCGTGATGCCGGTACGCATTGCGGACGGAGCGGCCGCCCCGTGGGAGATCGCCGTGGCGGTAGTCGGGACGGTGGCAGCCGTTGTGGCGCTGGTGTGGATCGGATCGCGTGTCTACGCCGGGGCCCTCCTGCGTACCGGCGGCAGGGTGAAGATGCGGGAAGCCTGGAGGGCCGCCGCCGACTGACCCCGGCGCGAGCGGATCGGCTCTGGGCCGGGCCGGGTGCGGCCGAGGCTGCTCACTCGATCAACCACTGGACCGATCGTTTGACGATGCCGGGTTTCTCCAGGGTTGGTGTGTGGATGAGCAAAGCGGGGCAATCGACCGCTTCGGCGATGCTGTCGGCGAGATCCGTTACGACGTGGAATCGGTGCGTCGGGGCTCCCAGGATGACGAGATTCGCGCCGCGGGAGAGACCCGTGAGCGTCTCGATGAGGTGCTCCGCGGGTTGGACCCGGTCGTCCCACGGGACCGTGAGCGTCTCGCCGAGCTCACCGTGGTATCGGTGGATGGAATCGGCTTGAGCCGGCGGTGTGTCGACGGGTGTCAGGTGCACGAAGCGAATCTCGGCGTGTTCGTAGCGCGCAATGTGATCGGCCATCTCGATCTTCACCGGGTCGTAGGGTCCACCCGTTCCGAGGATTGCGATGCGGTCGATCTGCTCGACCTCGCGGTTGCGGAGGAACACCGAGTCGCAGGTGAGGTGCTCGCGCAGCCACCGCAAGTCGCGATTGACATGGCGGGTTGCGCGCAGCTCCTGCGGCAGATCGGCGATGAAGAGGTCGACACCTTCCCGTTCGACGAAGGCGTGGACCATGCCACGCCGATCCTCGTCCGTGTACTGCTCGGCTGTGACCTCGATCCCGAGCATTCGGGCCCGGGCTCGATCGTCGTCGGTGGGGATCATCCGCCGAGTCCTTGCGTCGAAGTTGATCACGTGGATTCGACCGCCGGGCGATGCTGCAAGGCGCAATGCCAGTCGGAAGAGCGTGTGCTGTCGGCTGGGCCGGGTCGGACGCCGAACGAGCACCAGAATGTGCCTGCGCCCGCCGGCGGCGACGGCCGACGCGCTGGTCTGTACCAGGCGAGCATTCTCTCGCATGCGCAGCGCATCACGAGTCGCCGAATCTTTTGGCGCTCGCGACCCGCCGAAGACCCGATACCAGACCGCCCCTGCGACGACGAAGAGCAAGGCACCGAGCAGCGGGATCGTTCCCATCTGTGTGAGGAGCAAGAGCGCCGAGCCGATCCCGAAGATCTGGGTGACCGGATACAGGGGTGATCTGAACACAGGCGAATACCAGTCCAGGTGAGCTTCTCGAAATGCGATCAAGGCGAGATTGATGAGAGCAAACACCAGGAGCTGGAACGCAGAGGCAAGCTTCGCAAGCTCGATCAGTGGGACGAAGAGGACGAGCGCGAGGAGAACACAACCGGTGACGGCGATGCTGATGATTGGTCCGCCCGATCGGCGTCCGACTGCTGCAAATTGATGAGGGGCGAGGGAGTTGCGAGCCATCGCGAACGGGTACCGCGAGGACGCAATGATCCCGGCGTTGGTCATGGACAGCAGGGCGATGACCGCTACCCCTGCGGTGAGCGCCACACCGATCGGGCTGAGGAATTGCTCCGCTGCGAGCGTCATCGGCGTTTCGGTGGTGGCGAGCTCTTCGGCGGGAGCGACCCCTGCGATCACGGCCACGATGGCGGGGTAGAGCAGCATCATGAAGCCGACGGAGATCAGCATCCCGCGCGGAATGGTGCGCTCAGGTCGTCGAACCTCTTCTGCGATCGAGGCCACCTTCGTGACACCGGCGTACGACACGAAGACGACGGCGGTGGCCGATAGCAGACCTCGAATGCCATGGGCAAGGAATGGGTCGAAGGCCGACGACTCGACACGCGGTAACCCGATTGCCACGAATGCGATCAGAACGATGATTACGCCTGAGACCACCACGATCTGGAATCTGGCAGATTGCTTCACGCCGACCAGATTCACTCCGATCATTACGAGCGCAAGCAGAGCAGCAACCGGTCGTTCGGGATGGGGCACGAAGTACTCGAGGTATGCGGAGAGCCCGACCAGGGCGAACGATGCTTTGAACACGAGCGAGAACCACACCCCAAAGCCGGCGATGGTCCCCATCAGGGGCCCCATCGCTCGATCGATGTACAGGTAGGTGCCGCCGGCCTGGGGCATCGCCGTGGCCATTTCTGCCTTCGAAAGCGCCGCGGGCAACACGACGATGCCGGCCAGGAAGAACGCCAGGACGACTGAGGGTCCGGCGATCTTGAACGCAAGGCCGGGCAGCACGAAGATGCCCGAACCGATCATGGCGCCGATCGAGATGGTCAGCACCGCATAGAGGCCCAGCGATCGACGAAGGCTTCCGGAGGGCTCCGGCGACGGGGCGGCTGTGGACTCGCTCACAGGGCAGGAACCTAGCTCGGCCCCTTGTGATGCGTGTTCGGACCCGCGATGCCGATGATCCGTTCAGTCCAAGACCCACCGGTTCCGCGAGGCCCGCGCCGCTTCGACGTCGACGACCGTGAGGAGCGATCCGCCGATCAGAAAGAACGCCGCGAGGAAGAGGATCGCGAGCCGCGTTGAGCCGGTTGCGATGTCGACGGCGGCGAAGATGAGCGGGCCGAAGATGGCGCTGAACTTGGAGAACACCGAGTAGAAGCCGAAGAACTCAGCCGATGCTTCCTCCGGAATCATCGAGCCGTACAGCGACCGAGACAGCGCCTGAACACCGCCGAGGACAAGGCCGGCGAACACACCGAGGACGAGGAACGGCGCCGGTTGCCCTGATGGCATGAAGTAGCCGCCAACGGTCACGAGCGTCCAGCCGGCGATCGACACCAGGATCGCCCGCTGGGCGCCGACGCGCTCGGCCAGCCGCCCGAACGCGAGCGCACCGAAGAACGCGACGAGTTGGATGATCACGAACACAGCAGCGATGGTCGTCGCCGAGAGGTCGAGGGTCTCTGAGGCGAAGACCGGTGTGATCTTGATGACCGTCTGGACACCGTCGTTGTAGAACAGGAAGGCTACGACGAAGAGCAGCAGCTGGGGGAAGGTGATGAGCTGGCGTGTCGTTCGCCAGGTTCGGCTGAGGCCGAGTCGGGCATAGGCCAGCGGGCGCGGAACCGATTGGTCTCGGGCCGGCAGGGTATGCGCGCGGCCGGCATCGTGGAGGCGGGAGAACGAAAGGGTTGCGAACGTGGCCCACCAGACCCCGGCCGAGACGATGACGAGTCGTTGGGCGGTCGTTTCGGCGATGCCGAGCGGCTCGGCGAAGAACAGAAGCACGAGCGAGAGGACCAGGTGGATGCCGCCGCCGGCGTAGCCGTAGGCGAAACCCGTGGCGGAGACGCGGTCGATGGTGTCCGGAGTGGTCAACTCAGGGAGGAAACCCTCATACATGACGTTCGCCGCAACGAACCCCAGCTGCGCCATGAGCGCGACGAAGACCGCGAGACCGAGGTCACCCACGCCGGGAACCGCCGTCAGGACGGCAAAGGTCGCTCCCGAGTAGGCGAACGCTCGGAGCATTCGCTTCTTTGCGTTCGAATAGTCGGCGATGGCCCCGAGGATGGGCATGGCAAGGAACAAGAGGAGCGCGCCGACGCCCACGACGATACCGAAGAACGCCTCGGCGCCGATGGTTGCGCCAAACACCGAGAGACCGTCCTCCGGATAGATCGTGTCGCCGAAGTAGATGGCGAAGATCAGGCTCCCGGCCGTGATGTAGGCCGAGTTCGCCCAGTCGTACATCGCCCACCCGACAATCGTGCGCTGGTCGTTGCGCATGGGCGTTTCCGTCGACATGGACCCGACGCTAGCGGCGGGCGCGCGCGGGCCGGGTGGTCGTCCGGGAGGTTGAGGCGGGCACGCCTGGGCGTTGCCGCCGCTTCCGGCATCGGTATTGGATCGCCGAGTTGACCGAAGGGAGGCTATTGTTCCCGTGCACAGAGGGATGTCCGCTGCCGCCGTGGCACTTGTTGGTTCGAGGCAGGTCGACAGAACCCGCCCGTGTGCGGACCACAGTGGTCCGTGAGCCGATGCCCATTGGAGGCAGTAGAAATGAACATCTTTGTGGGGAACCTCTCGTTCCGCGCTACGAACGCCGATCTCGAGTCGCTCTTTGCGCAGTACGGCACCGTCGACTCCGCCGCGATCATCAATGATCGCGACACCGGCCGCTCACGCGGTTTCGGCTTCGTCGAGATGCCGGATGCCGCCGAGGGCACCAAGGCGATTGAGGAACTCAACGGATACGAGCATGAGGGCCGGGCCCTTACCGTGAACGAGGCCCGTCCCCGTCGGTAGCACCACCACATGGCACGAGGCGACGACACATTCCGCACACAGGGCCTCGTCGTCGAGACGCTCCGGAACGCTGAGTTCAAGGTACGACTCGACTCGGGCCTCGAGATCGTTGCGCGAGCATCGGGAAAGATGCGGCGCGGTCGCGGGATCCGAATCATCGCCGGCGACAAGGTCGAGGTTGAGGTTTCGGCCTACGACCCGACCAAGGGTCGCATCGTGTGGAGGCACCGATAGAGAACAACCAGACCCCCGGGTGATCCGGGGGAGATCGATGAGCAGCCGGGATCTCAGATCCCGGCTGCTTCGCGTTTTCGTCGGCCGGCTAGCGCTGGGACACCCAGAAGAGGGCGGCCGATGCGGTCACCATGAGGCCGATCAGCAGCCACGCAATGATGATTCCTAGAGTCTCCACGGTGGCCAGACGATAAATCACACGCGTGCAATTCGCCGGGATTTCCGCAGACGGGGCCTCTGATACCATGAACTCAGACTGGGCGAGGGAGAGTCCATGACGGACGAACAACCACAGAACATCCATACGCCGAACGACCGAATCGGGATCGGAATCATCGTCACGGTCGCGGTGGTGGTCATCCTCGGCATCTTCGTATTCCAGAATCGCGAGCGAGTCGAGATCGAGTTCCTGTTCTTCGGCGTGACGTTGCCGCTCTGGATCGTGGTCGGGGTCTTCCTTCTCCTCGGTGCGGTGCTCGGCTGGGTCTGGCGCTGGGTGATGCGCCGCCGCGCCCGAAACTGACCGCAGATTGACTGTTGCTTCCATTCGTTAGGATGTGGGCTCGCAAAACCGCAATGGAGGTCCCATGCGCAGACTGTTCTCACTCAGGACGCTAATTCTCATCATCATCGCCGCCGGAATCGGCGCCCTCGTGGCGCTCGTCGTCAATCAGAAACAGAAGTTCTCGGGGATGTCGGAAGAGGAGATCCGTGAGTACCTCGATCTGAAGCTGGCGGGCCGGATGTCCGACGAGCAGGTCGCCCAGATCCAGGACGCGGTCATCTCAGCTGTGAAGCGGTCCCCCGAAGTCGCCGACATGGTCGAAGAGGCTATCGACGAGGCGATCGAAGAGGTCGAAGAGGAAGCGGCGCTCGAAGAAGCCGAAGAGGAACTCACCGAAGTCCTGGAAGAGGCCGCCGAGGAAATCGTCGAGGAAGGCTAGATCCGCCTACCCAGGGTTGGCGACGTCATGGTCGGCTTCGTGGGCCCGCAGAATGGAGGTGCCGCGAACCGACATTCGCGGCGTGTCGTTGTTCTGCGGTGGGCTCAATAGGCGGTTGTTCGATAGATCGGCTGGAACAGCTCGACTTCCTGCGCGCACGCGAATGCGAGCGGGCATTCACCACATTTCGGAGGTTCCGTCTCGAGGCAGATGCTTCGTCCGAGGCTGAACAGGAACCCGTCGACGCTGCCGACATCGAGACCGGAGCTCGTGCAGAGGTCACAAATGGCGTCACGCGCAGCGAGTCGAATCCCGGCTTCGGGTTCCGCGTCGATCCATGCACGATCAACAAGACGGTTGCGGAGGTCGTTGTCGACGATCGAGACGCACCCCGTCCGCATCGTTGTTCGCATGATGTGGTAGTCGACGATTGGAGCGATCGCCGTTGGACCGCCCAGTCTGAGGAAGCGCTCCGGCCGATTGGCGAGGATCAGCGCCAGAAGGTTTGCCTTCTTTGCGAGGCGATCCTCGCCGAAGCCGGGTACCACCGCCATCGAATCGAGGAAAGCTGCGAGCGGGTCCGCCGCCTCGTTTGCCTGCTCGACGATCGATTGCATTCCGCCATGTGAACCGATGACCGCGCCGTACGCCTGCTGGAGCACCCGGTGCGATCCGACGTCCGGGATCGGGCACACCCCGTCGTCGTCGGTACAGATCGCATCGAAGAGCAGCGGCTCGGCGGCAAGACGGCCCGCGTCCAGGATGTGCGGATCGGCAGACGTTGCTCTCGTGAACGCATGCCAGATGAAGTCGGAGCCCTTCCGCCGAATCCCGTCGATCGTCGCCCACATCGGCCCGCCGTAGCCATGATCGGTGCCCTCCCAGAAGCCGTACTGGTGCAGCGTTCCGATGGCCATCGTCTCGATGGCGCCGGGATCTCCCTCCTCGGGGAATGGGAAGCCGCAGAAATCGAGCGCCGCAGCATCTGCAGCGCTTCGGAGCGCGGCGGCGATCGCATCGGTTCGGGAGCGGTCCACGACGGCCACGGGGTCGCCTTCGGGGAGCGGTTCCGGGACGACCGCTGCATGCTGTGGCAGTTGTTCGACCAGCGGGGCCGCCCCCGGGCCGTCGATGGCGATCGCGGCAGTGCGGAGTCCGTTGCCCACCGGATCGGAGTCGCCGTCGAGCATGGCGCCCAGGTAGCCGCCGACGAACGCGTCGCCTGCACCCGTTGGATCGAACGGAGTGACTGGTGTCGTCGGATAGGTTGTCCATTCGGATCCGTTCCAGCGGCGCGCCCCGGCGCCTCCGTCGGTGACGCAGACGGTCCGGCCGTCTGGCATGCCGTCGGGGTAGATGCGATCGGCTTCTTCCCGGTTGAGGAAAGCGAGGTCGACCCGAGTGAACAGGTCTCGTACGAGCTCCGGCTCCACGGCGGCGGCGCGTCCGAACGTGCCGGCGGACAGGCCGCCCCGATAGCCGCGGTCGAGCACCTGCTCTAGGAAGCGGATCTGCATGCCCGTGGTCGCGGCCAGCGGGCCGAGGTGGATCCATGCGGCATTGAGCCATCGCCGCGGCAGGTCGGCGCCGCACACGTCGGCCTCCTCGCCGGATGCAATCGTCAAGTAGGTGGCACGCTCGGCCTCGTCGTAGGAGATGTGAAAGCCCGGCAGACGTCCTTCGACCACGGCGAGGCCACCGGGGTCGATACCGCCGGGTCGGAACGCCGCGGCGATGCCGTCCGGAAGTCGCCGCGGCACCCGAGCGACGAGTCCCACCGTGATCCCGGCGAGGCGCGCTCCGACGGCGGTGATGAAGCCTGATCCACCAACGGTCGGCAGCGAATCGCCGCGTATCTCGATGCGATCGACCGACGGCGTCCCGATCACAACGAGCTGTGGGGCGTCCATCGCGGGACGGTACCACGTAGGGAACCGGCCGATCGATGCCGGCGGCGCCCGCCCTGACGGCCTGGAACGCCAGACAGGCCTTGGCGAGCGGCGGGTACGCGGAATCAGGCGTGGATTTCGAGGATGTCACCGTCTTCGACGACGTGTTCCTTCCCTACCTGCTGCCCGTCGTACGATCCTTGGCCCCAGATCCTGGCGTGGTGGAACGACGCCGCCAGATCCCGGTGGACGAGCAACGACACGTCTCCCACCGTGGCGCCGTGCCGGACGGTGTAGGGACGGTCCATGTCCGGTTCCTTGCCCGGGACCTTCGTGTACACACGTACGATCTCGAGATTGCGGAAGAGCCACGGCCCGATGGCGTCGATGCCGTCGCCGGTCTCGGTCGATACGACCATGGTCGGAAAATGGAGGTCGCCAAGCTCGCGACAGACGTCCAGATCCTCCTCGATGGCGGGAATGGCGTCCGCCTTGTTTGCGATCAGGAGCGTGGGGAGACGAATCGCGAACGGGTCGTCATTCAAGGACCGGCTGAGGTCCCACGTCCCGGTGAGCGTCACACGCCGCTCGGCGAGAATCTCTCTTGCTTCCACGATCATCTCGACGCAGCCCGGCTGGCCGAGGTCGACCACCAACAACGCGCCGTCGGCGGACTGGAGGGTGTTGCCGAGCCACGCAATCGGGTGTTGTGACGAGATCGGCGGCAGGTCGACCAGCTGGATCTGCGCGTCGTCGATGTCGAGCATCCCCGGCTCAGGGAACTGCGTGGTGAACGGATAGGCCCCGACGTGCGTGTGGGAGCCGGTCAGCGCGGCATGGAGCGACGACTTGCCGGAGTTTGGCGGTCCGATGATTGCCACCTGCGCCGCGCCTTCGGGGCGGATGAAGGTCGGCGGTCCGCTCCTGGCCCCTCCCTTCGTCGGGCCGGCAAGCTCGTCTCGCAACTCCTTGATCTTGGTCTTGATATCGGCTCGCAGGTGCTCCGTTCCCTTGTGCTTCGGGATCGTCCGGTGCATCTCCTGGAGCAGTTCGAGGCGCTCGTTCGGATCCCTCGCTCGCCGGTACGCAGCCTCGGCCTTCTTGTAGTCGGGCGTCAGGTTCGCCGGCATGGGTCCCATTCTGGCCCGCGCGCGACGTTGATGCCACAGGTCGGAGTGCCCTTCGTGTCACGCGGGCACCGCTGCGGCACCGGGGATCGGGGAAAGACCCTATCGACGGGTGGAGTAGGCGCGGTACCTTGAAGGTTGAGGAGGGAACCGATGCGTATTGCGCTCATCGCGATGTCTGGTGTTCGAGCCCACAATCCCGAGCTGACGGCGCTCGGTCTGAGCCTCCCGGGGTTCGTGGAGCGGGGCAAGACGATTGCGTCGCTTCCGAGTCTCGGCCTCCTCACGCTTGCGGCGCTCACGGATGACCGTCACGACGTCGAGTACTACGAGGTCGACGACATCGCAGGCATGGAACCCCTGCCGGAGTGCGATCTCGCGGCCTTCTCGACCTACACCGCGCAGTCGAAGGAGTGCTATGCCCTTGCCGACCGATTCCGCGCGGCGGGGGTGCAAACGGTGATCGGTGGTCTCCATGCCACGGCCGTTCCCGAAGAGGCGCTGGGGCACTGCGATATCGTCGTTGCGGGCGAGGGGGAGCCGGTGTGGAGGCGGCTGCTCGCCGACGTCGAGGCTGGGACCGCACGGCCGGTCTATCGCGCGGAAGAGCCCTTCGATCTCGCCGATGCCCCGATCCCTCGATACGACCTCCTCGATCCTGCCCGGTACAACCGGCTCACAGTTCAGACCCAGCGCGGCTGCCCGTGGCGGTGCGAGTTCTGCGCCTCGTCGATCCTCCTCACGCCGCGCTACGAGACGAAGCCGGCCCGGAAGGTAGCCACGGAAATCGAGGCGATGAAGTCGATCTGGGCGGACCCGTTCGTTGAGCTATCCGATGACAACTCATTCGTCAATCGTCACCACGCTCGGGAGCTCGTAGCAGCGATTGGATCCCAGGGTGTCCGGTGGTTCACGGAGACCGACGTATCGATCGCCGACGATCCGGGGCTGCTGTCCATGATGAGCGAGGCGGGCTGTCGCGAGATTCTCGTCGGATTCGAGAGTCCCAATGCTGCGGCGCTGGACGGTGTTGAGACGAAGCGCAACTGGAAGCATGGCCGGGTCGATCGCTACCGGGCTGCGGTGGAGATGATTCAATCGCACGGCATCGCCCTGAATGCGTGCTTCATCCTCGGTCTCGACGGAGACGGTCCCGGTGTGTTCGATGCGGTGGCTGCCTTCGTTGAAGAGACCGATCCGTTCGATGTGCAAATCACCGTGTTGACGCCGTTTCCGGGCACGCCGTTGTACGCCCGATTGCTCGCCGAGGGTCGCATCCTCGAACCCGCTGCGTGGGAACTGTGCACGCTGTTCGATGTGAACTACCGGCCGCTCAACATGTCGGTCGAGGCCTTGGAGAACGGTCTCGTCGAGCTCGGGAGGCACCTCTACTCCCGGGCCAGCACCGATCGGAGGCGCAGTGGCTTCAAGCGCCAGGTCGCAGCGGCAGCAGGGGGGGCGGCCACTGGAGCGGCCGCCTCATGAGCTTGCTCAACACTCGGACCA
>JAHEEL010000247.1 GCA_024640745.1 Actinomycetes bacterium | reverse complement strand
CGAGACGGTGACGATCGTCGAGTCCGACGCGAGGAGCAGTTCGGCAAGGCCGATGGCGAGCAGCGCGCCGAAAGCAAGCGCAAGCGCCGGAATGCCGACCGCCCGCCCGAAGTCGGACCAGAACGCTTCGCTCGAACTCGGCGTTGCTTCGTTCGGATCTCCGATGGAGGAAAGGCGCGCCAATCCGTCGACGATCGGAACGGTGACGAGGCCTGCAACGAGGCCCGCAACGGCCGTAGCGGCTGCGAGTGCCGGCACTGAAACGGACACGACCCCGTCCAGCGAGGAGCCCCAGGCGGTCAGTGCCAGGCTCACGACGGAGAACGTGAGGGCGGCCGAAAGAAGGGTCCCGATCGGCGCGACAACGGGGAACGAGAATCGCGGCGTGTCGGGATCCTGTGACCGCCCGACGGCATACGTGGATGCGCTGACGAGGAGACCGCCCGCGGCCCCGGCGAGGAATGCGATGAGACCCATCAGCGAGCCGGTCGCCGTCAACTCGGGCAGCGGTCGTCCCGTAGCTGCAGTTCCGATCGAGACATTCGTCAGGGACAGTGCCCCGAGGAGAACCACCAGCATCGCCATCGCGACCGCAACGCCGGCAACCGATCCGGCGACGTACGGCGTGGCGGGATTGCGATCGATCACGACGGCGATGCTAGCCGTGCGTCGCAGCTCTCGGCCAACGGTGCTGTGATCAGGCCCGACCACAGACATCGGGGGAGTAGATGCCGACAACGAGCGAGTCGGGATCGGTTCCCCGGACCGGTCCCCACAGGAGGAGCTGGCTCGTGTCGGAACCGCGGAGTTCGAAGATATCGCCAAGAGCCGGGTCGGTTGAGAATTGGACATCCTCGGATGCATAGATCTGCTGGAGCCGCTCGACGGTGTCACCCGCCTTGAGGCCGCTCAGAGTGGCCAATTGCGTTGCGTCGGAATCGAGATCACCGAAGCTGA
The DNA here is from genome assembly GCA_024640745.1 of Actinomycetes bacterium. GTDB lineage: Bacteria > Actinomycetota > Acidimicrobiia > Spongiisociales > UBA5794 > JAHEEL01. Next base: position 1,773 of record JAHEEL010000247.1, on the reverse strand, counting down.
GGTCTTGTCGGTAGCCGTTGAAGACCTCGCTGGTGCCGTCCGTTGTGACGACCGCCGCGAACGGGCCGAACCGGATGATGCGCTCGAGTTCGCCGGTGCAGACGCCCCATTGCCCCGTCGACACCTGCCACTCGGTGTCCTGGTCGGGTTCCCCGAAGCTCGAGGTCAGCCGTCCGATGGTGATGTCTGCGGGGTCTCCGAACTTGAGGTCGGGGACGTCGTTGATCTGGATACCGACCATGTCGCTCTTCAGCTTCATCCTGTCGACCTCGATCGGTGTTCCGACCGGCGGGTACGGCTCGGAGGGAGGCGTCGTGGTGCCGATTGTGGTGGACGTGGTCGACTCGGTGCCCGGAACCGTGGTCTCCGTTCCTTCGAGGGTCGTCGTTGTGGTCGACTCCGTTGCCGCGGTCGTGTCGTCGTCCTTCAGCAACTGGAACACGGCAACCGAGAGGGCGACGAGAAGCAGTCCGACTACGAGACCGGTGAGAAGGGGAGAACCGGGTGGTGTCGCCGGTGGGATGTTGGGGTCCTCGAGGGGTGGGATCGGGGCGTTGCCCGAGATGTCGGTGAGGTCGGCATACGGGTCGGTCCATCCCGGCGGATTGCCGTACGGGTCATTCGGGTCACTCACGTGTGTCGATCCTCCAAGCGATTGCCGTCCATTGTACGGCAGGCGTCGCGATGGGATGAGTCAAGCAGCTTCTGCAGCGACCGCGAAGCCAGACGAGCGACGCGGCCGGCTTGCTCTCGCCGCTCATTGTGATCGAGGTAGTCGTGTGGGCGGTTTTGGGTAGTGGATCCTCGATCGTGCCACCGGTGGGGCTGCTGGGCCTCTCGCGACTCTTCTTGTGGTGGCGCGACCGCAAGAGTGGTGCAGGAGACGGCACGGGAGAGGCCGGCGCGGGGACGTAAGTGGCGGCAGGCTGAGAAGCCTCGCACAGGCCGGCCCGGATCGCGGCGGTCCAATCGGCAGCGCGCTGCGGGCGGCGGCTATGGAGCCGGAGCGGCGGCGGCCTCTTCGGCAAGGAGCGTGGGGTAGAACTCGGACAGCACCTCGTCGAATGGTTCCGTTGCACGAAGGATGGACTGTCCCGACGTCGTACGACCGAGCTTGACGGGAACAACAAGACGCTGGATCGACTCCACATCGATATCGCGGAGGCGCCAGGCGAGTGAGAGCGTGTCGGCCAGTCCAAGACCGTCGTCAACGACGAACGCGTTCGACAATTCATTGATTTTGTTCGAGAGATCCGTCGGGGACCGGAACGTTCTGAGCTTCTTGGCGAGCTGGATGAGGACATCCTGCTGGTGTTCGTTGCGGAGCAGGTCGCTCGCCCCGGGGACGGATCGCCAGCTACCGTTCACGAGCTGCTGCGTCTTTCGCGATCGAACCCACGCCAAGGCGGTGGCCCCATCCGCATTGACGCATCCGCCGGGGAAGTCGAGGTACGACTTGGCATCTCGCAACGGGTACTCCGAGCAGATCTCGACCCCACCGACGCCGTTGATGACCTGTTCGAATCCGGCAAAATCGAAGATGGCGAAGTTATCGACCTTGATACCGGTGAAGTCCTCGACCGCCAACGTGAGCATCGTGGGTGCATTGACGTCTCCGCACTCCCGGTAGGCGGTGTTGATCCGCCCGTAGCCGTTTGTGCAGCGATTTGGGACATAGAGGTCGCGCGGGAGCGACACCATGAAAGGTGCAAGGCTCTCGTCTGCGGGGAGGACGGCCAGAAGGATGACGTCGGCGAGTTCGGCAGCTTCGTC
>JAHEEL010000246.1 GCA_024640745.1 Actinomycetes bacterium | reverse complement strand
TCGCCGGCAACGAAGATCTCCTGATCTCCCGTCGCCTCGCGAGCCATGTCGACCATCTTCTGCTTGAGGTCCATCGGTCCTTCTCCTTGTGGCTCGGACACCCGGTGATGCTAGGCCGATCGGAACCGTTAGTTGACGCAGGAAGGTATCTCGCCCGAGTCGACATCGGTCGTCAGTCCACGGTGGATCGCCTTCCTAGCGGTCGTATCCCGCCTGGGCGGTCTCCAGGGCGGATTCGAGTTGACCCGTGGCGATGAATTGCGTCGTTGCATCGAGGAACGAACGCGTGCCGACCGGCGAGTACATCGAGTCGGATGCATCAAACCGGACAGCGTCTGCCGTGGCGAGAAGCGCGGCCATCCGCCGGTCAAATGCATCGGCGTAGGAATCGGGTCGGACACCGGCATGGGGCGAGACATGACCACCACCGGCCTGCAGATCACCGCCCCCCTCCGCCGAGGCGAGGAAGGCCATCAACGACCACGTCTCGGGACGATCCGTGAATGCCGCTGCGATCGACCCACCGACGAGGAGCGGAGCCGGCTCGTCAGGGTTGGATCCGGGAAGCACGAAGATGTCGACGTCTCCGCTGGGCCCGATCTCGAGCCCATCCGGGAGATTCGTCACCTGAAACGACGCCTGCCGGTACATGAAACACCCGGGCGGATCGTCGAACATGGGGTCTTGTGCCCGAGCGGGTGTCGTGTTCAGAACACCTCGAGGGCCCCCGCTTACACCCTGATCGTCGAGCACAAGGCTCGAGAAGGCTTCAAACGCCGATCCGATGGCGTCATCGGTGAACGGCGTTGTGCCCTCCACCCATCCGTCGTACGTCGGAGTGCCCCCGAGACGCAAGACGATGTCTTCGATCCAGTCCGTTGCCGGCCACCCCGAAGCCGCGAACGCGGACACCCCGAGACACCATGGGGTTTGGCCGTCGGCAATCATCGTGCGAGAGAGATCAAGGAGTTCGTCCCACGTGGAAGGAATCGCATAGCCGTTCGCTGCGAAGTCATCGGGGCGGTACCAGACGAGGCTCTTGACGTTGAGGCGATAGATCACCGCCTCGAGGTCACTGAACGTCCGTGCCAGTTCGGCGACCGACGGGACGACCTCGGTGAGTGCCGCCGCTCGTACTTCGTCGGCCAGCGGCAGTATGTGACCTTGCTCGACCAGATCACGGACGACTCCGGGCTGAGGGAACAGCGCGATATCCGGCGGATCGCCCTCCTCGACACGCTCCCTGATCGCCGTTGCGAACGACGCAGAACCGGTGTAGCGCACGTCGATCCCGGTCTTCTCTTCGAAGCGTGCAAGGGTCGATCGGAACGCCTCGGCGTCTGCTCCCCTCCAGTTGGCGAACACAACCACCGGCTCGCCCTCGGCAGGCGGATGCGATGCACATCCCGAGCCGATGCCCGCAATGAGCAGAGCCACGGTCAGCCAGCGTTCAGCCCGACGTGGCTTCATCTGCTACCTCGAGGCGGTATCGGACATCGAGATTCACAACGCGGTCCACTTCGGCTGAGATCGCATCGGCGAGCTTCCACGACGGCTGGAGCTCGACGGAGGTCGTCGAGACGATCAGTTCCACTTCCGCTAGCCCGCCCGACTGCAGATCCGCCGTCAGCTGGTCGATCGTCGCATTTGGGTCCCACGTGGCGACCTCGGTCGTCACCACCTGGGCGAAACGCTGGTCCTGCACCACGCCCACCGTATGAATCGTGAGCGGAACGGCAACGGCAATGAGGAGCAGCGCGCTGACAAACAGGCCGATGCGCGCGTGACGGAGGCCCTGAGCACGAATCTCAGGAGGCACGAACCCCGACATCAGCATCACCACGATCGCGGAGAGCACAATCGCAATGAGATTCGTGAAGAACAGGAGGAACGCGCCCCACGCATCGGATGCCGCGCCGATCTGGAACAGGATGCCGACGGCGGTGAGTGGTGGCACGAGGGCAACGGCGATCGCCACGCCGGGCAGGGAGGAGCTTGCGCGCGGATGGGTGAGCACATATCCGCCGGCCAGACCCGCGGCGATTGCAACGCCGAGATCGAGTAGCGTCGGTTGTGTTCGGCCGAGGATCTCGCTCGGGAGGGAATAGACCGTGGTCACCCGGTCGAGGGCGATCCAGGTCACCCCCATCCCCGTCAAGATTGCTGTGATCGTGCCCGCCGCGATGATGGCGATGCTGGTCAACAGCTTCCGTACGTCGGCAAGGAGCATCGATGCAGCCGCGGCGAGGATCGGAGTCATCAGCGGGGCGACGAGCATCGCGCCGATGATCACCGCAACGCTGTCTGCCGCAAGGCCGAATGCGGCGAGCAAGGTTGAGAGGATGATCAGGACGAAGAACCGCCAGAGGTCCGGCCACAGGTTCGTCGGGTCCCAGAAGAGCTCGTCGGCAACCCGACTGCGTTCGCTTTCCGACATGAGACGTTCGGACGGCCGGAGATTGCCGAGCATCTGACCGAGCGGTGTCAGGCGGACGTGCTTTTCGGGGTCCTGGGCGACGACGCCCGCACGGTTCTTATCGACCATGGCCGGAGATCATAAGTTCAACCGATCTGCTTCGCGTCAGAACTACGACCCGTTCAATCATCCGCCGCCCTTAGGCTGCTCCGATGCCCCGGATCGACCGACCCGACCCTGTGACACCCGAATCACTGGTGCGCGACGACTTCGATGCGACAGTGCTCCTGCTGCTCTGGTGTGGCCGGCGATTGTCCGGCCCACTGTTGTG
>JAHEEL010000082.1 GCA_024640745.1 Actinomycetes bacterium | reverse complement strand
GCCCACGAACCGCAGAACGAGCGACAAATCCACCATCCACTGGTTCGCGACCACCGCCGAGTGGATCGTCGAGTCAATGCTCATATCGACCTCGGTCACGCCGTCCGGATACACGACGACGAGCCACGTCAGCACAACGAATACGAGCCCCAAGGCGACCGCTACCGCGCCGTTCCAGGTCACGAGCCCGGCGGTGGGCCCGGCCGGACGTCGCAGTCCGTCGGTCGCCGCGGTCACGGGATCACCCCGGCGTTCGAGTGCATCCGGTCAGCGTACCCGCCGTATGCGAAATCCCCCGAGCGCAGAGCAGAGCTCCCGACCGAGCCCGGGACGAGAGAGAAGAGACAGAAGGCGAAAGACAAGAGACAGAAGACACGAGACACGAGACAGAAGACACGAGACATGAGACACGAGACATGAGACACGAGAGGCGTCGAATGGGCGCATCGTTGCGGCTTGGACTCTCAGAGCCCCGCCCGGCTAGTCCGTCGGCTCCGGCCACATGTTCCGGAGGAATTCGATGAGGACGTTTGCCACGTCTCGCTTCGGTGCCGTGATGAACAGCGTCGACCCACGAAGCACTGCGCCGCGCCGAATCCGCTCGAGGCGGACTTCCTGCGACGGGCGGAGGTCAACGGGCCCCATGCGGACCTCACCGCGCGCCTGAACGATCTCGTCGAGCCCGATCCGGATGGCCTCGACCCGAAGCCGGGCGACCGCGATGAGCTGCTCTGCCTGAGGTGGAAGCGGGCCGTAGCGGTCTTCCCATTCGGCGATCACATCGTCGACCTCGGCGTCGGTCGACGCCGCCGCCAGCCTACGGTATCCCTCGAGGCGGCCGTCGGCGTCCGGTACGTACTCGTCGGGGAGCCGGGCTTCGATCGGGAGGTCGATCCGGATCTCGTGCCCTTCCTCAGGTTCGACCGGCTCGCCCTTCAACTCCTGCACGGCCTCGGCAACCAGCTCCGTATAGAGATCGAATCCCACGGCCGCGATATGGCCCGACTGAGTTTCGGACAGGATGCTTCCCGCACCGCGGATCTCGAGATCGCGCATCGCAAGTTCGAATCCGGATCCGAGATCGGAGAATTCGCCAATCGCCTCGAGCCGGCGGTGGGCACTCTCGCCAATGCGCTCTTCGGGAGGATGGAACAAGTAGGCATACGCGCGCTGGCTCGAACGTCCCACCCTGCCGCGGAGCTGGTAGAGCTGGGCCAGCCCGAGGCGGTCCGCTCGCTCGACGATCAGCGTGTTCACCTGCGGCAAGTCGAGGCCTGACTCGATGATGGTCGTCGCCACGAGCACGTCGTAGTCGCCATTCCAGAAGTCGAGCATGACCTGCTCCAGCTGGCCCTCGCTCATCTGACCGTGGGCCACGGCATAGCGGGCGTCCGGGACGAGCTCGCGGAGGCGTGCGACCGCGTGCTCGATCGACTGAACCCGGTTGTGGACGTAGAACACCTGGCCCTCTCGCAGCATCTCTCTCCGGATCGCCGCGGAGACGGCCTGGTCATCGAACGGACCGACGTACGTGAGGATTGGGTGCCGATCCTCCGGCGCCGTGCGAATCTGGCTCACCTCCCGGATGCCGGTCAGGGCCATCTCGAGGGTCCTCGGGATCGGAGTCGCCGTGAGCGTGAGCGCATCGACCGAAGCGCGCAGTGCCTTGAGCCGATCCTTCGCGGCTACACCGAAGCGTTGCTCTTCATCGATGACGAGCAGGCCAAGGTCTCGGAAAATGACATCGTCGGATAGCAGGCGGTGGGTACCTACCACGATGTCCACCGAGCCGTCGGCCAACCCCTCGATCACCTTGCGCTGTTGAGCCGCCGTCAGGAAGCGGCTCAACGACTCGACCCGAATCGGGAACGACGCGAACCGCTCATCCATCGTCGCGTAATGCTGTTGGGCGAGCAGCGTCGTAGGAACGAGCACGGCCGCCTGCTTCCCTCCCTGCACCGCCTTGAACATCGCACGGAGGGCGACTTCCGTCTTCCCGAACCCGACATCGCCGAAGATCAACCGATCCATCGGTGCCTCCGTCTCCATGTCGGCCTTCACGTCGGCGATCGCCGTGAGCTGATCGGGGGTCTCTTCGTATGGGAAAGCTGCTTCGAACTCGCTCTGCCACGGCGTGTCCGATTCGTAGCCGTGTCCTGCCGTGGCGGCGCGCATACGGTGAAGATCGACCACCGCCTCGGCGACTACAGCGACCGCCTTGCGCACCTTCGATCGTGTCTGCGACCAATCGGTGCCGCCCATACGCGAAAGGCGTGGGGTCTCCCCGCCGGTGTAGCGCCGGACGGCCGCCAGCTGGTCCGTCGGTACATAGAGCCGGTCGCCCGCCGCGTACTCAACGAGCAGATAGTCGCGAGCGGCGCCCGCCATGTCGCGGTGCACGAGACCCTCGAATCGGCCAACCCCGTGGTGGTGGTGCACCACGAAATCGCCGGGATTCAGGTCCCGATAGGCCTCGTCGCGGCGCTCCCCGCGACCCTTCCGAACGGTGCGATGCGAGTGCCTGCGGCCGGCAACTTCTCGCTCGCCGACTACTCCGACACGCAGTGCGGGGAATACGAAACCATGGTTGATGCCACGCGGAAGAACGACCGATTCGACGGTCTCGAGCGACTCGACCACCGGGAGCCCTGCACCCGACTCGGCGAGCAGACCGGCGACCCGGTCCGCAGCGGAGCGGCCATCCATCGCCACGACGATGTCGACGTCCCTGGAGCTCCACCCGATGATCGCTTCAGCCACGGACTCCGCGTCGCCTGCAATCGCGCCGAGCGCGCGCAGCTCGTAGCCGTCATCAGCCGGCGATGCCGGAATCGGCGGTGCCTCGAGAAGATCCGCATTGTCGGCCGCAACGAGCGGGAGATAGAGGGGCGGATGGTCGCCGGACTCGGAAGCGCCCTTGCCCCACGTTCCGGACAACGCCTCCGCGAGGTCCGCCTCCTCCCGGATCAGATCGGCGCATCGATCTTCCGCTCGCACCGGATCGAACAGCACCACGACGGCATCGGTGTCGTCGAGAATCGTCCGTGGGGGTGCGAGCCACGGCAGCCACGACTCGAAACCGGGGAAGCGGATGCCCTCGGCGATCCGTTCCCAGGTCGCGGCCCCCCACGGCGCATCGACCACGAGATCGGCCGCGCGGCGGCGCATCTCTTCGGTGATCAGCACTTCTCCGGCGGGAAAGACATCAACCTCGTCGGCCGAACCCTCGGATCGCTGAGTCGAGATCGAGAACGGTCGAATCTCCTCGATGGTGTCGCCCCAGAAGTCGATCCGCATCGGCGTTGAGGCCTGCGTCGGATACACGTCGATGATGCCGCCGCGAACGGCGAATTCACCCCGACCCTCGACCCGCTCCGTTCGACGGTATCCCAGATCCACGAATGTGGTCAAGACGTGGTCGAACGGGAGATCGACGCCGGCGGCGAGCCGGATCGGAGCCACTGGCGTTGGACTCACCCGTTGCGTGGCGGCACGCACCGATGCCACGACCACCGAGTCCTCCGTGCCGGCAAGCGCATGACGAGCGACCACGCGGTCCGCCATCGTTGCAATGCTGGGTGACACGTGTTCGAACGGCAGGGTCTCCCACGCCGGGAGGTGGAATGCTGCGTCGGAGAACAGTGCGAGGTCCTCGGCCAGGTCTTCTGCCTCTCGCTCACCCGGAACGACGGCGAGGACGCTGCGACCCGTTCGCTCGGCGATCGCTGCAAGGACAACCGCTCGGAGCGCCGCCGGAATGACGTAGCGCCCCGGGATCGGCGGAAGGAGGTCACGGCCGAAGCGTTCGAGCACGGAGGTAAGCAGAGCGGCCACGAGGAGGGATCGTACCGACCGGTCTGCCCAACGCTTCAGCCGGCGACGAACCCCTCCTCCGCCAGCCACGCGAAGGTCCGGGCAAAGGTCTCGGAAATCGGTGTGTACGACATTCCGAGATCGCTGATGGATCGCGACGCATCGAAGCGATGTCCGTGGAGCAGGGTTCGCAGCATCTCAACGCAGATGGGTGCGTCACCTGCCACGAGACTGGCCGCCGCCGCCAGCGGATAGGCCAGCGCAGAAAGCGCGCGCGGGACCATGGTCGGCTCGATCGGTCGATCGGCGATTTCTGCCAGGAGCGCCACCGCCTCGGTCAAAGTGATGGACGCTCCGCTGATCAGATAGCGAGCCCCGGCCGAGCCCCGAATGGCGGCAAGGAGGTGGCCACGCGCACAATCATCGACGTCGACGATCGACAGGGTGGTCTCGATGGCGATCGGTCGGCGAGCGTTGAGGGCGTAGCGCATCAGCAGCGTGGAACCACCTGCCCGACCCGGCCCCTGAACGGAAGACGGGTTCACGGCGACTCCTTCGATCCCCCGCTGAGCCGCCGTCTCGAAGAAGGCACGTTCGCCGAGAAATTTCGACCGGGCATAGTGCGACAGGAACGAACCCGTGTGCCGCGTCCATTCGTTGGCGATCGCGCCCTCCGGCTCACCAATGGCTGCCGCCGAGGACGTCAGCACGATCCGACGCGCTCCGGCATCGGCCGCGGCGTCAACAACGGTTCGAACGTCGTCGACGTTCGTGTGATACATGACCTCCGGGTTGCCGGGGCACATCGTGTTGACGCCGGCAACGTGGAGCACCACCTCGCACCCCGACATTGCAGCGGCCAACACATCGCGGTCGGAGAGCCCGCCCAGCACCGGTACCGCCCCGCGGGCGGAGACGGCATTCGCCGACGCCTCGGAACGGACGAGGGCGCGTACCTCGGTTTCTGCCGCTGCGAGGTGCTCCACAACGGCGCCACCAACGAATCCCGACCCTCCCGTGAGAAAGACGGGCGCCTGCCACACGTCACGGTGGCCGGCACCGCTGGGAGTCGACGGCTCCACGGCCTAAGCCTTTGAACGCGTCGTCGTGAAGACCGCCCGGAATCGTGAGAAGTAGTCGCCGGCAGACACGACCGTGACGACGACGGCAGCCGCCATGAGCCATTGATCGAGACGCCAGGGACCGATCGCGATATCGAGACGGACGATCGCGAACGAGATTGCCGTGAACTGCAGCGCTGCCTTCGACTTGCCCCACATGCTCGGCGGGACCGTCGACTGATCGAGCGCCGCGACGCTGCGCAACCCCATGATCGCAATCTCGCGCGCAATGATGATGAAGGCGACCCACGTCGAAACCGTGCCAACCTCGACCAGCGCAAGCAGCGCACCGGTGACGAGGATCTTGTCGGCCACCGTGTCGAGGAAGGCGCCAAGCGTGCTGGTCAGCTGCCAACGGCGCGCCAGGTAGCCATCGGCGAAGTCCGTAATCGCAGCGATCACGAACACTACGGTTGCCCAGACTCGCATGGCCTGGTCGTCCGGCCCGGCCAGAATGAGGGCCATGGCGACCGGTGTCAGGAGCAGGCGGGCGATCGCGAGCAGGTTCGGTATCGACATTTGGTCCAGATGGTAAGCGCTATGAAGCTTCGGTCACTCGACCCAGCCCATCGAGCGATCGACGGCCCTCCGCCAATCGTGATACTGGCGTTCGCGAACCGCCGGGTCCATCTTCGGGACGAACGTCCGGTCTTCCTCCCAGTGCGACGCCAACTCGTCGAGGCTCTCCCAGAATCCGACAGCGAGACCGGCAGCGTAGGCGGCGCCGAGCACCGTTGTTTCGCTGATCTTCGGCCGCACAACGTCGACATCGAGCACATCGGCCTGGAACTGCATGAGAATGTCGTTGACGACCATTCCGCCGTCGACCTTCAACGTGGCGAGGTCGATACCGGAGTCGGACACCATGGCATCGAACACGTCTCTCGTCTGGAACGCCGTCGACTCCAAGACTGCGCGGGCCAGGTGGCCGCGGGTGGCATAGCGTGTGAGGCCGGCGATGATGCCACGGGCGTCGTCCCGCCACCAAGGTGCAAACAGTCCGGAGAACGCAGGGACGAAGTACACACCGCCGTTGTCCTCGACTTCGAGGGCCAGGTCGCTGACCTGATCCGCCGATTCGATCATCTGCAGGTTGTCTCGCAACCACTGCACGCCGGCCCCTGCGATCGCGACGGAGCCCTCCAGTGCGTAGCGCGGCGCCTCACCGGCGACCTGATAGGCCACGGTTGTGAGCAGACCGTGGTCCGAGCGCACGAGCTGCTCCCCGGTGTTGAGCAGGAGGAAGCACCCCGTACCGTAGGTGTTCTTCGCAGCACCCGGCGCAAAGCACGCTTGTCCGAACAGCGCAGCCTGCTGATCGCCGAGGATTCCCGCGAACGGCACACCCGGCAGCGGTTCGGCCGCCTCGGCGATCACACCGGATGAAGGAACGATGCGGGGCAGCATCGCCTGTGGCACCCCGATGGCGTCGAGCAGGCCTTCATCCCATGCAAGCGATTCGAGATCCATGAGCAGCGTCCGGCTCGCGTTGGTGACATCGGTGACGTACTCGCCGGTGAGATTCCACGCCACCCAGGTGTCCATTGTCCCGAACGCGATTTCGCCGTCCTCGGCTCGCGAGCGCAGTGCGGCGTCCTGGTCCAACAGCCAGCGGACCTTCGGCCCGGCGAAGTAGGTTGCCAGCGGAAGGCCGGTTTGCGCTCGAAATCGGTCGGGACCCTCATCGCTGCCCAACGTTCGACACAACTCCGCCGTTCGCACATCCTGCCAGACGATGGCATTCGAGACCGGCCGGCCGGTCTCGCGAGACCACAACAAGGTCGTTTCGCGCTGGTTCGTGAGGCCGACGGCCGCAATGTCCGTTGTCGTGGCACCCACGCTCCCAAGCGCCTTTCGTACGACGAGATCGATGTTCGCTCGGATCTCTTCGGCGTCATGCTCTACCCAGCCGGGCTGCGGATAGATCTGGTCGTGCTCGCGCTGGGCCATCGATGCAATCCGGCCGTGGTGGTCGACCAGCGCGCACCGTGAGCTGGTCGTTCCCTGGTCGATCGCTGCAACGTAGGACACCATCGGCTCACCTCTCAGTCGTTCAACTCACCCGCCGCTTGACGGGCGGCTTCACCACCTGCGAGCGCGAAAACCTCGACGACCCGAAGGGCTCGAAGCACCGTGTCGTCAACGGCGGCGCGTTCGACCTTAGCGAACCGCTCGAGGACGTAGTCCGCCGGGTCGACACGAACGTCAGGTCGCCCGACACCCACCTTCAGCCGCCAGAACTCGTTGGTTCCGAGCGATCCGACAACGGATCGGATTCCGTTGTGCCCACCGGCCCCGCCGCCGAACTGAACCTTGAGCTTCGCAAACGGAAGATCGATATCGTCGTGCACGATGAGCAGGCGCTGACCGTCGACGCGCTCGTAGCGAACAAGCGGTGCAACCGATTGGCCGCACTCGTTCATGAAGGTCCGTGGCAAGGCCAGCACGAGGCGGGTGTCGCCGACCGTGGTGGTGGCAACATCGGCTCGAATCCCGAGGCGCGCCCTTCTGAACGTGAGGTCGGCGCCGGCCGAAGTCACGACTTCCGCACCGACGTTGTGGCGGGTGCCGTCGTAACGAGAACCCGGATTCCGCAGCCCGACGACGAGTTTGGTCTCCACGCGACGGCGCTAGCCCTCGTCGGACTCGTCCTCGCCCTCGGCTGCGGCTTCGCCCTCCTCGGCCTCTTCCCCCTCTTCGCCCTCGAGCAGGTCTTCCGGGACCTCTTCCTCGACGACGGACGGCAGCAGCACCGTGACGAGCGGCCGGTCGAGCTCGGTGACGTAGGTGACGCCGTCGAGCTCCGGGAGGTCGGCAACCTTCAGCGAATCGCCGATGCCGAGTTCACTGATGTCGACCTCGATCGAGGTGGGAATTGCGGTGGGCAGAGCACTGATCATCACCGAGTTCTCGATGGTCTCGACGAACCCGCCCTCTTCCTTGACACCGCGGGGTGTCCCGGAGAACTCGAGTCCGACTTCAGCATCGATGGCGATGTCGAGGGAGACTTTGATGAAGTCGAGGTGGGTGATATCGCCGCGAACCGGATCGCGCTGGACCTCACGGGCAACGGCCAGGACCTCATCTCCGCCCTCGACTTCGACGTTGATCAGGGCGTTCAGACCCGCCTTGGTGTGCAGCACGGAGAGGAGGCTGCGCCTTTCGATCGCAATCTCCTGCGTGTCGATTCCAGCGCCGTAGACGACGGCTGGAATCTGACCCTCTCGCCGCAACCGGCGCGCGGGACGACTGCCCGATTCGGTGCGCTTGAGAGCGCGCAAGGTCTCCTGTTGCATGGCTGGGCTCCTCGAAGAACGCTACGAAGTCCCGCAAGTGTAGGGCGGAGGCACGGACAAAGCACATGCAGGGCGCGCAGCGCCAGACCCGAGACGGAAGACGCTAGATCAGAGACCAGACCGAGAGTCTCAGGTCCAGCGTCTCGAGTCTCACGTCTGGTGCAGGAACGACAACCGCACGGTCCGTACCGGGTTGTCTTCGTTGGGGTCCGCCAGAACGACCGACTGCCAGGTTCCGAGTGCGGGACGGCCGTCGATCACGGGAACAACGATGGACGGTGCGATGATCCCGGGCAGCACGTGATCGGCGCCGTGGCCCGGTGAGCCGTGGCGATGCCGGTAGCGGCGATCGTCGCGGGGAAGGATTGCATCGATCGCGTCCATGAGGTCGTCATCGCTGCCGGCTCCGGTCTCGATGACCGCCACGCCGGCCGTGGCATGGGGCACGAACACATTGAGCAGCCCGTCGCCTTTGCCCGCAGCGAAGCGAACGACTTCGCCCGTGAGGTCGAAGACACCCCTTCGATGGCCGGTCTCGATCGTGAAGACGTGGGTGTCCATGGTGAAGGAGTCGACCCGAAGGTCAGATGTTCTCGCCCTGGAAGATGTCGCTCACCGATGCGTCGGCGAAGATGGCGTTCACGGCACCCGCGAGGATTGGGCCAACCGAGAGCACCGTGACCTTGTCGAGCCCCTTGGCTTCGTCCGGGAGCGGAAGGGAGTTCGTGATGATGATCTCATCGATCGGCGCATTCTTGATCCGGTCGACGGCCGGAGGCGAGAGCACGCCGTGGGTTGAGACGGCTCGCACGGAAAGCGCTCCGCGCTGCTTCAACAACTCGGCGGCTCCGACGACGGTGCCCGCTGTGTCGATCATGTCGTCGACGATGATGGCGTGTCGATCCTTCACATCACCGACGACCCAGAGCGTCGATGTCTCATTGCGAACATCCGAGGCCCGACGCTTGTGAACGAACGCCACGCGCGAGCTGAGGTGGGCGGCATACCGCGAGGCGAGCTTCACTCGGCCGGAGTCGGGAGAAACCATCGTGGTGCGGCCTTCCGTGGTCCTCTTCAGATAGGCCGTGAACAGGTGGAGGGCGGTCAGATGGTCGAACGGCTTGTCGACGAATCCCTGAATCTGGCCGGTGTGGAGGTCGAGGCTGACGATCCGATCGGCACCGGCAGCCACGAACAGGTCGCCGACGAGCCGTGCGGATATCGGCTCTCTGGGACGACCCTTCTTGTCCTGCCTGGCGTATCCGTAGAACGGCACAACCGCAGTGATCCGCTTCGCCGACGCACGCTTCAATGCGTCGATCATG
>JAHEEL010000081.1 GCA_024640745.1 Actinomycetes bacterium | reverse complement strand
CAACACCTTCGTAATCGCCGCCGTCAACGTCGTCTTCCCATGATCAATATGACCCATCGTCCCAATATTCACATGCGGCTTCGACCGCTCAAACTTCGCCTTCGCCATCAGCGCTCTCCTTCTATTCGCCTCTGACCTTGGCCACGATTTCTTGCGCAGCGGCGGTCGGAACTTCCTGATATGAGTGGAACTGCATCGAGTAGTTGGCACGCCCCTGGGTCCGTGACCTCAAGTCGGTTGCATACCCGAACATCTCTGCCAGGGGAACGAGGGCCTTGACGACCCGCCCCTGTCCACGTTGGTCCATCGATTCGACCTTCCCCCGACGGGAGGACAGGTCGCCGATGACGTCACCCATGTATTCATCAGGGGTGACGATCTCGAGCTCCATGACGGGCTCGAGAAGCTTCACACCGGCCATCTTGGCGGCGTCCTTGAGGGCCATGGACCCCGCGATCCGGAAGGCCATCTCATTCGAATCGACGTTGTGGCTCGATCCATCGATGAGCGACGCCTTGACGTCGACCAGCGGATAGCCGGCCAGAATGCCGGCGTCGAGCGACTCACGCATGCCGCGTTCGACGGCCGGGATGTACTCGCGCGGTACGTTCCCGCCCTTGACGGCGTCGACAAACTCGAAGCCGCCCCCCGGAGCAAGGGGCTCCAGGTCGATGACGACGTGCCCGTACATGCCGGACCCACCGGTCTGGCGCTTGAACTTCGCATCGACTTTGTTGACCGGCCTCTTGATCGTCTCCCGGTAGGCAACTTGGGGGCGACCGACGTTCGCCTCGACCTTGAACTCGCGCAGGAGGCGGTCGACGATGATCTCCAGATGGAGCTCGCCCATTCCTTCGATGATCGTCTGGCCGGTCTCTTCATCTCCGCTGACGCGGAACGTCGGATCTTCCTCGGCGAGTTTCGCGAGCGCCTCGCCGAGCTTGTCCTGGTCTGCCTTCGTCTTTGGCTCGATCGCGACCGAGATGACCGGTTCAGGGAACGTCATGGTTTCGAGCTGAATCGGCGAGCTCGCGTCCGAGAGCGTGTCACCGGTCTTCGTGTGCTTGAGTCCAACGGCGGCGACGATGTCTCCGGTGTGGATCTCGTCGACATCCTCCTGTTTGGATGCATGCATGCGGAGAAGGCGACCGAATCGCTCCTTCTTCCCATCGGTCGTGTTCAGGACCGCATCGCCCTTGTCCGCGGTTCCCGAATAGACCCGGAAATAGGTGAGCTTGCCGACGTACGGGTCGGTCATGATCTTGAAAGCCAGCGCGGAGAAGGGCTCGTGGTCGTCGGCCCTCCGGTGGAGGACCTCGTCCTCGTGGCGCGGCTTGAAGCCCTCGACCGGCGGCAGGTCCGGTGGCGACGGGAGGTAGGCAACGACTGCATCGAGCAGCGGTTGAACGCCCTTGTTCTTGAAGGCCGATCCGAGGAGGACCGGCACGAAGTCGCGGTTGATCGTGCCACGGCGGATGACAATCCGGATCTCCTCCGGATCGAGATCATGGTCTTCGAGGTACTTCTCGAGGAGCGATTCATCCTCCGCGGCGACAACATCAAGCATCTTGTGATGCCACTCGTCGGCGATCTCGCGGTAGTCATCCGGGATCTCGACGACCTCGCGCTCTCTGCCGTCCTCGTCGTGCCACACGATGGCGTTCATCTCGACGAGGTCGATGACGCCGTGAAAGTCGCCCTCAGCGCCCATGGGTATCTGCAGAGCCACGGGGTTGCCGCCGAGGCGGTCGACGATCGACTCGGTTGCCGCGAAGAAGTCGGCGCCGATCCGATCCATCTTGTTGATGAAGCAGATCCGCGGCACGCCGTACTTGTCGGCCTGGCGCCAGACGGTCTCGGATTGGGGTTCGACGCCGGAGACGGCGTCGAACACGGCAACGGCGCCGTCGAGCACCCGGAGCGACCGCTCGACTTCAACGGTGAAGTCGACGTGGCCCGGCGTGTCGATGATGTTGATGACGTGGTCGTCCCAAATGCAGGTGGTTGCCGCAGACGTGATCGTGATGCCACGCTCCTGCTCCTGCTCCATCCAGTCCATGACGGCCGCGCCTTCATGGACCTCACCCAGCTTGTAGGTGCGGCCCGTGTAGTAGAGGATCCGCTCGGTCACCGTGGTCTTGCCCGCGTCGATGTGGGCCATGATCCCGATGTTTCGGATCTTCTCGAGGTTGATGGTGCGTGCCATGGGGTATCGGTGCTCCTGGGCTACCAGCGGTAGTGGGCGAACGCCTTGTTCGACTCCGCCATCTTGTGAACGTCTTCGCGACGCTTCACCGCGGCGCCCGTGCGATTGGCGGCGTCCAGGATCTCTCCAGCCAGGCGCGCGGCCATGGTCGGCTCGCGGCGTTTGCGGGCAAACTCGACGAGCCAGCGGACAGCAAGCGTCTGGCCGCGCCGGGGGCGCACCTCGACCGGGACCTGATATGACGAGCCGCCCACCCGACGCGACCGCACCTCGACGGCGGGCCGGATGTTGTCGATGGCTCGTTTCAGAACGGTGAGCGGCTCTGAACCGGTGCGCTGTTCAACGGTGTCCATGGCGCCGTACACGATGCGGCGGGCAGCGCCCTTCTTTCCACGCCAGAGCACCTTGTTGATGACCTGCGTGACGAGGACGGACCGATAGATCGGATCTGGTTCGAGTTTGCGTACTTCGGCTGGTGCGCGACGCATGCCTAGGACTCCTTCTTCGTGCCGTAGAGGGAACGCGCCTGCTTGCGGCCGTCGACGCCTGCGGCGTCGAGCGCTCCACGAATGACCTTGTAGCGCACGCCGGGAAGGTCCTTCACACGACCGCCTCGGACGAGCACGATCGAGTGCTCCTGAAGGTTGTGCCCTTCGCCCGGGATGTATGCGGTGACTTCCGATCCGGAGGTGAGACGAACACGCGCGACCTTGCGGAGAGCCGAGTTCGGCTTCTTCGGGGTCACGGTGTAGACGCGCGTGCACACGCCGCGTCGCTGGGGCGAACCTGCGAGACCAACGGTCTTCGACTTCTTTGGCTTCGGCGTCCGGCCCTGGCGGACCAGCTGCTGTACGGTCGGCACGTGGGTACCGTCTCTCTCTCTTCTCGGCACACCCCAACCGAAAGGCTCGGAATCGGGGCTCTGACGAACGAAAATCGGCGCCGCCACACAGCGTGGCGTCGCCGATCCCTACTGTGAGTCGCTTCGCTCACGACAACGCTCTCACGAACGCCTCAGGGTAAGCGCGGACTCCGGCGGGAAACCGGACGCGGGAGTATAGGGAAGTGGAGTTCTACTGCGCAAGACGCGAGAAACGCGGTGCGGTCTCCGTCAGCTGCCCTCTGCGTGCCTCCGGAGGACTTCGGCGTCTTCCAACCGGGTCCGCGGTTCGAATACCACCGGCCACTTCACCTGGAGAGACCCTCAGCCCCGCCGCGTGGGTGACACCGGTCGGTTCTCGTCGGCTGTTCCTCGGTCGCGGAAGTACATGAAGGCGTGCACGGTCAGTCCGATGCCCCATGGGATCGTCACCCAGTAGGCGTAGTTCACGCCGTCCCCGATGGCGATGTCCTGTACCCAGATGAAGGCGTTGACAACGAGGAAGATCCCCGTGTGCCACAACAGCCCGGTCCTGGGGGTAGCGGAGGCCTCGGCTTGCTCACCGCGGCCCCGCCCGACCACCAGCATGACGATGGCGGCCGCCAGGAGGAGCCCTCCGCCGATGAGGAACGCATAGATCCAAACCGACGAGATGTCACCGACTTCCCACGACCAGTCCCCTCCAAGCCCCACCGATTGATCGTCACCGCCAAACGCTATGAACAGCCCCAGGATGACGCTGATCACGCCGACAATACCGAAGAGCCACTCGGTGAACCTCCAACCCGGACCGCCGAAAGAGCGGTGCGACCGACCTCCGTGCGTTGGGTCTGCAACCGCCACGAGATACCTCCCTTGTCGGATTCACCACCAACACAACCCCCGTCCGACGATGCTGTCAAGGCCGGAGATCGTCGAGCCCGCCGCGCGAGACTCCGATCGCGGATGCCTTCGCTGATGGGCAGTCAGAGGGGCCGATTCGGTGACTGCGGTTCGCGCCCTCAGATCGGGAACTGCGGCGGGTCCTCGTCGGGCTGGGACGCCGCGGGACGTTCCTCACTCTGCGGTCGAGCGTCCGGCTTGGGCTCCCCCGTGCCGTCCGACCGCAGTCCCATGAGGGTGATGATGGCGACGAAGATCCCGAGGAACATCTGCCCGTAATAGAAGGCCGCTCCGGCAGCGGCGACGCCGGCAATCACCGACACGACTTTCGCGATGGGCGCTGCTCGTCTGGGGGCGACCATCTCGAGAGCGTGCTGAAGCATGTGGCCACCGTCAAGCGGCAGGATTGGGACCCAGTTGAGGATGCCCCAGACCAGACCGGCCCACACGAAGCTCTCCAAGAACGTGATGGCGAGGTCGGGAAGACCGTCCAACGCGCCGGAGCGACCAAGCCCGATCAGGAGCAAGCCCGCAGCAATGCCGACGGCCGAGCCGGCGGCCGAGATCAGGAAACGCCGGCCGGGGCCGATGTCACGCGACGGAGCCCACGACGTGAAGCCGCCGAGCGCGAAGAGGGTGATCGATACCGACACTCCACCGAACGCTCTCGAGGTGAACGCGTGCCCCGCCTCATGCAGGAGAACGGCGACGAACACGGCAGCGGTCCACGCGCCGATCTCCCATCCGCTATAGGCACCGAGCCCGAACACGGCAACAAGCAGGAATGACCAATGCACCGACACCGGAACACCGAGCAGGGGGAACTTGAGCATCAATCAACGATAGGCCTCGCCAACGTGAAGGAGGCGGCCGGTGGGCCGCCTCCTTCACGGTTGTCGACGTCCACTTCTGCTAGTCCTCGGCGTCCATGACCACATCGTCGTCCAGCTCGGCCGTACCACCGAGCGACGCCAGCCACTCGGCCGGATCGGCGGGAAGGCCTTCATCGACCGATTCGATCGGCTCATCGCCGAACAGCCCAAGTGCCGTGACAACGCTGGCATCTGGCAGCATGGGCTCGATCCCCTGGTAGTAGTCGGAACCCGTTCCGGACGGGATCAACTTGCCGATGATCACATTCTCCTTGAGACCCCGCATGAAGTCGGAGCGAGACTGGAGCGCCGCCTCGGTGAGCACTCGGGTCGTCTCCTGGAACGACGCCGCAGACAGCCACGAGTCCGTTGCGAGCGATGCCTTCGTGATCCCCATCAGCTCGGGCCGGCCTTCGGCGGGCGCCTTGCCCTCCTCGACGAGTTCACGGTTGAGGCGACGGAACTCCTTCTGATCCACCAGCTCGTTCGGCAAGTAGTGCGAGTCTCCGGGATTGGCGACGCGTACGCGCCGCAGCATCTGGCGCACGACGAGCTCGATGTGCTTGTCGTGGATGTCGACGCCCTGCGAGCGGTACACCTCCTGGACCTGGTCGACGAGATAGCGCTGACAGGCCCGGATCCCCTGGATCTCGAGAACTTCCTTCGGGTCCAGCGGACCTTCGGTCAGCTGGGTCCCGGGCTCGATGATGTCACCTTCCGAGACCCGGAGTCGGGCGCGCCTCGGTAGGGGATGCCGGACCTCGTCGTCTCCGCTGACGATCACGATCGAGCGAGCGTTCGTCTCCTCGTCGGTCTCGAATTTGATCACCCCGCCCGTGTCGGCCAGGATCGCCTTCCCCTTCGGGGTGCGGGCCTCGAACAGCTCGACCACGCGTGGCAGACCGTGCGTGATGTCCTCACCGGCGACGCCGCCGGTGTGGAAGGTACGCATCGTCAACTGCGTGCCCGGCTCACCGATCGACTGGGCGGCCATGATTCCGACGGCCGTGCCAGGTTCGACCATCACGCCGGTCGCGAGATCGATCCCGTACGAATCCTGGCTGATGCCGTAGCGGGACTCGTCGGTGAGCGGCGAACGAACCCGAACCTCGGTGACGTCCGAGAGCTCCTCGAGCCCGATCACTGCGTCGCGGTCGATCACGAAGCCCTGCTTGAGCTTGCGACCGTCCGGCAGCTCGACGATCTTGCGTCCGTCCTTCACGTCCTCGGCAAGCATCCGTCCGAAGAGATGGTTCTGAAGGTGACGAACCGGAGCACCGTCGGCAGCGCGCGTCTTGATCACAATGCCCGGGTCCTCGGTCGGTTCGTCGTGAATGATGATCTCCTGGGAGACATCGACCAATCGGCGTGTGAGATAGCCCGAGTCGGCGGTGCGCAGCGCCGTGTCGGCGAGACCCTTCCTGGCACCGTGGGTCGAGATGAAGTACTCGAGCACGGACAGCCCTTCCCGGAAGTTGGACTTGATCGGCTGAGCAATGATGTCACCCTTCGGATTGGCCACAAGGCCACGCATGCCTGCGATCTGACGCAGCTGCATGATGTTTCCGCGGGCGCCCGATCGGACCATCATGTCCATCGGGTTGAACTTCTCGGCCATGAGCGTCGCCGACATGGCATCCTTCACCTGGTCGGTAGCTTCGTTCCAGATCTCGATGAGTTCCTGATGCCGCTCGGCGTCGGTGATCACGCCCTTCTGATACAGCGCTTCCATCTTGTCCGCCCGGGCCTCGAAGGCGGCAATGATGTCGGCCTTCTCCGGCGGGGTCTTCACATCCTCGAGACCGATCGTGAGTCCGGCCTTCGTTGCGAAGGTGAATCCAAGCGTCTTGATCGCATCGAGCGTGTTTGCCACATCGGGCTTGTCGTAGTTGCGGATGATCTCGTCGATCAGCGTTCGCACGTCGGACTTGAAGACGGGCGCGTTGACGTAGGGGAATCCGGGTGGGAAAGCCTCGTTGAGGATCGCTCGCCCGAGGGTCGTCTCGGTAAGGCCGTCCGGATCGACGGGTTCGTCGGCGATCAGGAGACCGAGCGACCGCTTCAGCCGCGCGTGAACCTCCGGGTCGCCGGCGAGCCAGCCAACCCGCAGCTTGATCGGGGCATGCAGCGATAGATCCCCAACCTCGTAGGCCATCCGAGCTTCGTCGATGTCTGTGAACGCGCGTCCCGCGCCCTTGCCGTCTTCGGTCAGCTCCGACAGGTAGAACACTCCGATGATCATGTCCTGTCCCGGTGTCACGATTGGCCGGCCGGAGGCAGGTGAGCGGACGTTGTTCGACGAAAGCATGAGCACACGGGCTTCTGCCTGCGCTTCCGCCGACAGCGGAAGGTGGACCGCCATTTGGTCACCGTCGAAGTCGGCGTTGAACGCTTCGCAAACGAGCGGATGGAGCTGGATCGCCTTGCCCTCGACCAGGACCGGCTCGAATGCCTGAATCCCGAGACGGTGCAGGGTCGGGGCGCGGTTCAGAAGCACCGGGTGCTCTTCGATGACCTCGCCGAGCACGTTCCACACCTGGTTGCGCCGCCGCTCGACCATACGCTTCGCAGCCTTGATGTTCTGCGCCTCGCCGATGTCGACGAGCCGCTTCATGACGAACGGCTTGAACAACTCGAGCGCCATGATCTTCGGGAGACCGCACTGGTGGAGGCGAAGCTGCGGGCCGACGACGATGACCGAGCGACCGGAGTAGTCCACCCGCTTGCCGAGCAGATTCTGACGGAAGCGGCCCTGCTTGCCCTTCAGCATGTCAGAGAGCGATTTGAGCGCTCGGTTGCCGGGGCCGGTCACCGCGCGGCCGCGGCGACCGTTGTCGAACAACGCGTCGACGGCCTCCTGGAGCATCCGCTTCTCGTTGTTCACGATGATCTCGGGTGCGCCGAGGTCGATGAGTCGCTTCAGCCGGTTGTTCCGGTTGATCACGCGTCGGTACAGATCGTTCAGATCCGACGTCGCGAAGCGCCCACCGTCGAGTTGCACCATCGGGCGGAGATCCGGCGGGATGACCGGGACGACCTCCACGATCATGCTCTTCGGATCGTTCGTACCCTCGGCAAACGGCTTGACCACCTTCATCCGCTTCATCGCGCGCTGCTTGCGCTGCTGTGACGTAGCATCGAGATCGGCCTTGAGACGCTCCATCTCTTCGTCGAGATCGAGACGGCTGATGAGATCTTTGACGTGCTCCGCGCCCATGCCGCCGGTGTAGTAGTCGCCGTACCGGTCGACGATCTCGCGCCAGAGCTGCTCCGACTCGATCAGCTGCTTGGGCTTCATCGTGCGGAACGTGTCGAAGGCCTCCTGGAGCAGTTCTTCTTCGACATTGGAGCGCTCTTCGCGATCCTTGATCTCACGCTCGACTTCGCGACGGCGGGCATTGACCTCCTGGGTCTTGGCACCGGCCTCTTCCATCTGATTGAGCTCTTGTTCGAGGCGCTCGAGGCGCGCCTCTTTCCACTCGGCGAGCTCTTCGCGAATCAGCTCGAGCTCCTGGCGGGTCGCATCCTCGAGATCGGCAAGGTCCTCGTGCCGCCTCTCCTCGTCCACGTGGGTGATGAGATAGGCTGCGAAGTAGATGACCTTCTCGAGCTCCTTCGGAGACATGTCGAGGAGGTAGCCGAGGCGGCTCGGTACACCCTTGAAGTACCAGATGTGGGTAACCGGAGCCGCCAATTCGATATGGCCCATGCGCTCGCGCCGAACCTTCGCCCGGGTTACTTCAACGCCGCACCGCTCGCAAACGATGCCACGGAACCGCACTCGCTTGTACTTGCCGCAGTAGCATTCCCAGTCCCTCGTCGGCCCGAAGATGCGCTCATCGAAGAGGCCTTCCTTCTCCGGCTTGAGGGTCCGGTAGTTGATGGTCTCCGGCTTCTTCACTTCGCCGTAGGACCAGGCACGGATCTGATCCGAAGCCGCCAGGCTGATCTTCAGTTCATCAAACAGTTGTGTCACCATCTACTCCCGTCAGCCTCAGACGTTGGTCTCGGCCTTCTCCGGCCGAGAGATATCGATACCAAGTGATGCCGCCGTGCGGAACACGTCCTCCTCGAGCTCCTTGAACTCGACTTCCTCGCCGGCCGAGAGCATCTCGACGTTGAGGCAGAGGCTCTGCATCTCCTTGACCAGCACCTTGAACGATTCGGGGATGCCGGGCTCTGGAATGTTCTCGCCCTTGACAATCGCTTCGTAGACCTTGACGCGCCCACGCACATCGTCGGACTTGATCGTCAGGACCTCCTGCAGGGCATACGCGGCACCGTAGGCCTCGAGCGCCCAGACCTCCATCTCACCGAACCGCTGTCCGCCGAACTGTGCCTTTCCGCCGAGTGGCTGCTGCGTGATCATCGAGTAGGGGCCGGTCGACCGAGCGTGGATCTTGTCGTCCACGAGGTGGACGAGCTTCAGGATGTACATGTAGCCGACGGTGATTGGCGAGTCGAACGGCTCCCCGGTGCGGCCATCGAACAGTGTTGCCTTGCCGACGCCATCGACGAGAACGTCTCCGTCGCGGTTTGGAACGGTGTTCTCGAGCACCTTGAGGATCTCATCCTCTTGCGCTCCGTCGAAGACCGGCGTGGCGATCTTGGTCCAGGCGGGGGCACCGCCCGCGGCCGGGCTCTCGAGATCGTCGAACGCGTTCCAGCCGCGAGCCGCAGCCCAACCGAGATGCGTCTCGAGTACCTGGCCGAGGTTCATTCGTGACGGAACACCGAGCGGCGACAAGATGATG
>JAHEEL010000080.1:2750-9645 GCA_024640745.1 Actinomycetes bacterium | reverse complement strand
TGTCCGATTCGTTCGAGGCGACGTTCCAGTGGATCCCGCCGAATTGGGCCGACATCAACGATCGGGATTCGAGCATGATCGGCTGGGTCAACGGAGACGGGTTGTCGAGCGATGCGGCGACCGTCGTCGACGAGTTCATCACCGGCCTCGGTGACGGCTCGATCAACCTGTTCGTTGGTCCCCTCAACTACCAGGATGGATCGGTCTTCCTCGAAGATGGTGAGGTGGCAACCGACCCCCAGATCTGGTACATGAAGCAGCTCCTCGAAGGGATGGAAGGGGCAAGTTCCGCCTGACGCATCACGACCGGGTGACCGATGGGGAGGCCGAACCGGCCTCCCCATCGCTGCGTCCGGGCTCGGGATGGTCGAGTAGCCTGCCTCGAATGGCGCTCGAGATCCGGGACATCCACAAGCACTTCGGTCCCGTGCGAGCGAACGACGGGGTCTCCATCACGGTGGGCGAGGGCTCCCTGCACGGAATCCTGGGCGAGAACGGGGCCGGCAAGTCGACGCTGATGAAGATCCTCTCCGGGTTCTATGAGGCCGATTCCGGAGCGGTCGTCCTCGATGGCGAGGTGTTGACCCTGCGATCGCCGGCGGACGCGATTGCTGTCGGTATCGGCATGCTCCACCAGGATCCACTGGTGTTTCTGCCGTTCACGGTGCTCGACAACTTCGTGCTCGGCAGCCCGGGCCCCGTGCGGCTGGATCGATCGAATGCGCGCACCGAACTCGAGCGAGTGAGCACCGAGCTGGGTTTCAGCTTCGACCCCGCGGCGCTCGCGCGGGACCTCACCGTCGGCGAGCGACAGCAGCTCGAGATCACCCGGCTCATCTGGCTTGGAGCCAGGGTCCTGATCTTCGACGAGCCCACCACCGGCATCTCGGCGACCCAGCGCATTCAGCTCTTCGCAACACTCCGAGCGTTGGCCGAACACGGCATGATCGTGTTGTTCGTTTCACACAAGCTCGAAGAAGTCGAAGAGCTATGCGATTCGGTGACGGTGATTCGACGCGGCAAGGTCGTCTTCGAGGCGCCGATGCCCGTGGCCCCCGAACTTCTCGTCGAGGAGATGTTCGGCAAGGTATTCGTTGCCGACGAGCGTGAGCCGGTGGCCCTCGGTGGCCCCGTGCTGCGGCTGGAAAGCGTCAGTGTCGACGATGGAAAGACCCATCTCGACGCCCTCGATTTCGAAGGGGCGGCAGGCGAAGTGGTCGGCCTCGCCGGGCTCGAGGGCAGTGGCCAGCGGACGCTGCTGCGCGCATGCGCGGGTCTGCTGACGCCGACGGCCGGCCACCTGTCGGTGGACGGCGTCGACCTCACGCACGTCTCGTATCGCGGGCATCTGGCCGTCGGCGTTCACTACCTCCCGGCGGGTCGCCTCGAGGAAGGGTTGGTGGAGGGCATCTCGGTCACGGAGCACCTCGTGCTCACCTCCCACGACCGGCGCTTCCTTGTCGATTGGAAGGGGGCGGAAGCGGCGGCCGACCGGGTGATCGACGAGTACTCGATCAAGGGGCGACCGTCGTCGCCTGCGGAGGCGCTGTCGGGCGGGAACCAGCAGCGCCTGCTGTTGGCGATGATTCCCGAAGACGTTCGCCTGCTGCTCCTCGAGCACCCAACTCGCGGCCTGGACGTCGAGTCGGCAGCGTTCGTATGGAAGCGCTTGCTCGAACGCCGTACCGACGGCGCGACGATCATCTTCGCCTCGGCGGACCTCGAGGAACTACTCACTTACAGCGACCGCATCGTCGTGTTCTTCGGAGGATCGGTGTTCGCCGTTCGGGACACGGCGTCGACCGACGGTGAGGAGCTGGGGTATCTCATCGGCGGGAAGGAACGGGTGTAGCGGGATGCGATCCGCCGCCCCCACTCTTGTTGCCCTGGTCGCGGCCCTCGCGGTCGGGATCGTTCTGCTGGTGCTCGTTGGCGCGCCGCCGTTCGAAGCGCTTTGGCTGCTCGTCGAAGGCTCGTTTGGCTCAGCCTCCAAGATCTCGGCGACGCTGCTCGCCTGGTCGCCGCTACTGCTTGCGTCTGCGGGACTCGTCGTCACCTTCGCCGCCGGTCTGTGGAACATCGGTGTTGAGGGGCAGATCGTGATCGGTGCCGTGGCGGCAACGTGGGTAGCACGATCGCTCCCCGGCCCCGGGTGGGTGGTGATCCTGGCCGCGATCGTTGCAGGAGCGGTCGGGGGACTGTTGTGGGCGCTACTTGCCGGCGTTCTCAAGACCCACGGAGGCGTCCACGAGATCTTCGGTGGGCTCGGCCTCGATTTCGTGGCCGCCGGCCTCGTCATCTACCTCGTGCTCGGCCCCTGGCAGCGGACGGGGGTCGCCTCGACGAGCGGCACCGACATCTTCCGTGAGGACGCGTGGATGCCTACCCTGGAGATGCTCGGGACCGGGTGGCCGGTCATCCCGGTGCTCCTCGGACTCGCCAGCGTGGTCGTCGTGTGGTTGCTGCTGCGGGGCACGCGGTTCGGGCTCCGCCTGAAGGCGGTCGGCAGGAACCCGAAGAGCGCCGCATTGATTGGCATTCCAACGAACCGATACCTGCTCGGGGCGTTCGCGATCGGTGGGGCACTTGCCGGACTCGCCGGAACCGTCCAGGTGACGGCTTTCCAACACAAGCTCGTGCCGTCCGTGTCCGGCGGGTACGGATTCCTCGGTATCCTCGTGGTGCTGCTCGCCGCGTTCGGCGCCGTGTGGATCGCCCCGATCGCCCTGTTCTTCGTCGCGATCTCAGTCGGCAGCACCCAGCTCGACCTGCGGCTCGGCCTCGATTCAGCCTTCGGCGGCGTCCTCCAGGGGTTCATCGTGCTGTTCGTCATGGTCGGCGGGGCGTGGTCGGCACGTCGCGCCTCCGTTGAGCGCGCGGCTCGAGGGGAGCCGTAGACGTGGAGAACACGCTCAACTCGATCATTGCCGCCGCCGCTCCGCTGGTCATCATGACCATGGGCGAGTCCATCACCGAGAAGTCGGGCGTTGTGAACCTCTCGCTCGAAGGTAGCTTGCGCCTGTCGGCGATGACCGGATTCGCCGTTGCGTTCTGGGCCGGTCACGCGTTCGCCGGGTTCGTGGCAGCCGCCGTGGTCGGTGCCGCGATTGCTGCGATCATCGCGGCGACGAGCATTCGTCTGAGGCTGAACCAGATCGCCGTCGGATTCGTCCTGACCCTGCTTGCCGCAGACCTGGCGTCGTTCCTCGGCGACTCCCTGGTCGGTGAGCGCGGCCCGCGCGTCCCACCGCTCCCGATCCCGGTCCTCTCGGACATCCCGTTCGTCGGCAAGGTGCTCTTCGACCACGACCTCGTCGTCTACGCGAGTTTCCTCGCCATTGCGGTGACCTGGTGGCACTTCTATCGCACGCGGTCGGGCCTGAACCTGCAAGGGGTAGGCGAACGGCCGGAGGGTGCGTTCGCGCGCGGCATCAAGGTCAACACCTTGCGCTTCTGGTACACGGTGCTGGGCGGCGCCATGGTGGGGATCGCCGGTGCGGCGTATTCGCTCGACATCAAGCTCGGGTGGCGCGAAACGCTGACGCTCAACCTCGGCTGGATCGCTCTCGCAATTGTGATCTTCGGGGGCTGGCATCCGCTGCGGGTCGCCTTCGGCGCCTATCTGTTCGGGGCCCTCCAGGTGATGGCGTTCCAGCTCCAAGACGTCTTTCCCGGTCTCGCGCAAGTGCTTCCGATCGCGCCGTTCCCGCTGATGATTCTCGCCCTCGTCTTCGTCTATTCGAGCTGGTTCCGTCGGATCGGCGACCGCCTTCCTCGCGTGCGAAACCTGTTCGGGAGCGAAGCGCCGGCCGCCTTGGGCACGGTGTTCGAACGCGAGTAGGGCTCAGCCGCCGGCGGCGACGGCATCGATTTCGGCGAGCAGTCCGGCCTTCTCCGGCGCCGTGAGGAACGTCGCCTCGATCGAATTGCGGGCGAGGGTGACGAGGTCGTCCCGGTTCAGATCCAGTGCTTCGGCGATTGCCAGGTAGTTGCTGAGCACGTATCCGCCGAAGTAGGCCGGATCGTCGGAGTTGATCGTCACGAGCACACCCCGATCGAGCAGGTCCTTGAGGTTGTGGTCTTCGAGCCGGTCGAAGACCCGAAGCTTCACGTTGGAGAGCGGGCACATCGTGAGCGGGATACGGTCTGCTGCGAGTCGCTCGACGAGCTCTGGATCATCGGAGCACCGTACGCCGTGGTCGATCCGCTCAGCTCCGAGCGTGTCGAGTGCGCCGATGATGTAGGCGGGCGGGCCCTCTTCTCCGGCGTGGGCGACGGCGTGCAGGCCCGCGTCCCCGGCGAGCCGGTAGGCCTCGGCGAACCGCTCGGGGGGATTGCCGACCTCTCCGGAGTCGAGCCCGACGCCGATGATCCGATCGGCATACGGAACGGCTTGGTGCCACGTCTCGATTGCCGCCTCGCCGGGCAGATGGCGGAGGAAGCAGAGAATCAAGTCGGCGGAGATCCCCCAGCGATCCCTTGCATCGTCAATGGCCCTGGTGAACCCGTCCATGAACACCGGGAAACCGATCCCCCGCTCGGTGTGGGTTTGCGGATCGAAGAAGATCTCGGCCCGTCGGACGCCGTCGGCCGCCGCTCGCTCGAGGTAGACGAACATCAGGTCGTAGAAGTCCTGTTCGGTCACGAGTACCGCCGCGCCCTGGTAGTAGATGTCGAGGAACGACTGCAGATCGGAGAACTCATAGGCGGCGCGCACGTCGTCGACGGTCGCAAACGGCAGGTCGACGCCGTTGCGCTCGGCGAGTTCGAACATCATCTCGGGTTCGAGCGTTCCCTCGATATGCAGGTGGAGTTCGGCTTTCGGAAGGGCGCGGATGAACGATGCGG
Organism: Actinomycetes bacterium; assembly: GCA_024640745.1. GTDB lineage: Bacteria > Actinomycetota > Acidimicrobiia > Spongiisociales > UBA5794 > JAHEEL01. Next base: position 4,797 of record JAHEEL010000080.1, on the reverse strand, counting down.
TATCCATGGCCCCATTCAACCCGCTCGGTCGCCTCTGGTCGAGCTACCGCGTCGTTTGGTACCTGAGGAACAGGACGATTCCACCGGCTGCAAGCGCAAGCTGGATGAACAGCTTGATCCAGTCGATGCCCGATGTCTCACCGACCCCGAGGATGTCGGCGATCACTCCACCGATGAAGGCCGCCACCGCACCGACCACGATCGTCCAGCCGAGCGAGATGTCCTGCTTGCCGGGAATCAGCAGCCGGGCGAGCGGCCCGATGATGATGCCCATGATGAGTGCGCCGATGACGGTTCCGATAAAGGCTCCCACGAAGTCGCGCCTCCCGATGTGCTTCCTCGAATGCGGTCACCATGAAAGCAGAAATGCGTGCCCAGAGTCGTGGACTTCCTGCGTGGCGTCGTGGACCCCCAGTCTGAATCGACGCAACGCGTCTCGCGCGGTCCGATTCATCGGAGCGCCGTTCTAGTCGCGCGCTTTGCCAAGGAGCCGCAGCATCTCGATGTACATCCAGACGATGGTGACCATCAGGCCGAACGCCCCGTACCACTCGAGGTTCTTCGGTGCGCGTGCCTGCACGCCGCGCTCGATCATGTCGAAATCGAGCATGAGATTGAACGCGGCGATGCCGATGACGACGACGCTGAACGCAATGCCGAAGAAGCCGGAGTCCCACACCAGCGGAACCGTCGTTCCGAACAGCGAGAGCACGATGCTCACCGCGTAGAACAGAGCGATCCCGGCGGTGGCGCCGATGACGATTCCGCGCATGCGGTTGGTGACCCTGATCGTCCTCGTGACGAACAGGATGAGCATCACGAGGAAGACGCAGGCGGTGGCGAGGATTGCCTGCACGACGATGCCGTCGTATTCGTAGTCGTAGATGTGGCTGATGGCGCCGACCATGGCGCCCATCGAAAGCGCATACAGGGGACCGGTCACGATCGCGATCTGCGGCTTGAAGGCGGTGACGATGGCAATGACGAGCACGCCGATCATCAGGATGAACAGCCAGGCCGGCATTGCCGTGTCGCCGGTCTCCGGACTGACCAGCGTCCATCCCCATGCACCGGCACCGAGCACGAGGAGCAGCAGAAGACCGGTCTTGGCGGCCGTGCCGCCGATCGTCATGGCCTCGCCGTCACCGGTCACCGGTGACGGGGGAGGCGGCGTCTGCAGAGTGATGTCCGCCGATGCCGACACGTCCGGGTACTTGCCGAATTGCCGCTGCAGTGTGGGGTTCGCCATTGATGCTCCTTGTTCGACCGGGAAGCGTAGGCCGCCGCACACCACAGCTGCACGAAAGCGGTGCGCCTATCTCCTACGGTGGTGGTCGACGTCTGCGACCTGGGCGGTCGAGAGCCGGGTGGTCCGCCAGGCGGCGGAGGTGATCGTGGTCCTTCGGTCGATCTGCAATCTCCTTGTACGCGACCACGTATTCAACCCGTACGAAAGGGATCCCGTCGATGATCTCCGCAGTATCGATCAGCGCATCGATGTCGAAGGCGCCGTAGGCCCAGCTTCGGCCGATGGTGATTGCTCCGTCGAAGCAGCTCACGATTTGGGCACCGTCCTCCGGCAGAACGACGGCGTCGCCGACCGCGAGCGCTCGATCCCACGCCGCCCCGCGACTGATCACATCGAGATCATTGGTCGCCGCGATGATTCCCCGGATGATCAGCGGGCCGCTGCCGAACACGGCGTAGTCGTCGGTCGGGAGATCGAGGGATCGTAGGAGGTCGAAGAGGTTGCGCGTGCCGGGGTTCACCTGCGAATCGTAGGGAACGGTCGCCAGACTCGTCGCTCAGCCGATGTCGGCGGTGGCCGATCGGGAAGCCTGCCACGGCCAGTGACCCTCGATCTCGAGGACGATGCTCCAACTCAGGAAGGTCCGGATGACGACAAGGAGTCCGAGCACGACGGCGTTGTCGATCGTCGGCTCGACCGTGACGGTCTTGATGATGTCACCGGCGATCAGCAAGTCCAGGCCAACGAGCAGTCCTCTGCCCATATACATCTTGAACGTGCCGAATGCGGTCGCCCAAT
>JAHEEL010000080.1:0-2740 GCA_024640745.1 Actinomycetes bacterium | reverse complement strand
AAGATGGCCAATGCGACCGAAATGGAGATTGCAAGGACGGCGGCAAACTCGATCCACTGAGCAATCGTTTCGGCGATCTCGAAATCGCCGATGGCGAAGCTGTTCTCGAAGGCAAGCAGCCAGGGCACGGGCGGAGCCTAGCGGAGGGCACTTCTCGAAGATGCCAGCACTCCTGGTCACCCTGTCCAATCTGCGATTGCGGAGCATCCGTATCTGTGAGCAAGGGTTGATCATGTCGGTTTGGTTTGAGGGAATCCGCGACGTCGACTGCACCATCGAGGACGTTCAGCACGCTCTCGAAGACCTCGGCGAGCTCTACGCAGGGGTTGTCGGTCTCATGCCGGGCCTGACGAGTGTCGAACTCGTGGAACAGAGCCCCGACTCCGTGACCATTGAGACGAACGAGGGCCTGATGAAGCGGACGAACATCTCCCGCCGCATCGAGCCGCGCCGAGCGGTCGTCGAGTTCGACGAAGAGTACGAAGCCGGATTGAAAGTCACGGCAACGTCGCACTTCTCTGAGGAATTCACACCGAGCGCCACGGGAGTGACCTATCGCCTCACGATGACCAACGTGGAAGCCTCCGGATTCTTGGGCTTCTTCTATCGCTCACTCGGAAGCACCAAGACCGGAAATGCGTTCCTGACCGCCTACCAGACCTATTTGGGAAATCGATCCGACTGAGGTCGAGGTCGGGGAGTGCTCGGCCGACCTTGGGACCTCGCTTCGGTTGCACCGATCTCTTCAACCGCAGGACCACCGCCAAACCGGGGCATGCAGCCTCAATCTCGGAGGCTGGTTCACAAGTTGGTCTCTGCCAGAGCCGCCAGATCAGGGGCTGTCAGCCCGTTCTCCTTCATCAGGAACGCATGGTCACCGAGTTTCTGGAACCGGTCGCCCAGGCTGGCGATCACCTGTTTCGGCGCATCGGCGAAACCAGCTTTGTATTCCGCGACCGCCCCTCCCAGTCCGCCGAACGGACTGTGTTCCTCAGCCGTAACGACGAGCTCGTTCTCGGCGAACACCCGGTCCAGCATCTCTGTGTCCAATGGCTTCACGGTGTGCATGTCGACGACGCGAGTTGAGATCCCTTCGCCTTCGAGGATGTCAGCGGCCCCGACGGCATCGGCGAGGAGCGATCCGGTGGTCACGAATGCGACGTCGCTGCCCGTGCGGTACTCGATGGCCTTGCCGATCTGGAACTCGAAATCCTCGGGATACATCACGGGGTATCCCGGACCGCCGGTGAGCCGCATATAGACCGGTCCCTCGCGCTCGACACACGCGTAGAGCGCCTTGTGGGTTGAAAGCGGATCGGACGGGGAGATAACGGTGAAGTTCGGGATGGCTCTGACGACAGCGATGTCGTCCATGGCGTAGTGGGTGTTTCCCAGCGGCCCGAAACGCACCCCGGCCTCGATGCCGATAATCGTCGCGTTCACGTTCATGTAGCCCAGGGCGGCGCGCATTTGCTCGGCCGGACGCATCGGCACCATGGCCGCCAAGCCGACGGCGAAGGGACGAAGGCCTTCGAGGGCAAGACCGGCCGTGAAGTCGATCAGATTCTGTTCGGCGATGCCGACGTCGAAGAACCGGTCCGGATAGGTTTCCTTGAACTCAACCAGCCGAGCTGTGGGGGTGAGGTCGGCGCTCAGCGCCACGACCTCTGGATAGTCGGCGGCCAGCATCATCAGCGTGTCTGCCTGTACGGTGCGGTGACCCTGTTCGGACCATTTCTGCAGTTTGTCTATGGGTACGTTGTTCATCGTGTCTTCCCGCCCGCTACGCATTCTCGAGGTCCGAGACGGCCTGTTCGTATTGGTCCTTGTTCATCGGCCGGGCGTGCCAGTCGAGACTGCCCTCCATGAAGGAAATGCCCTTGCCTTTCGTGGTGTTGGCGATGATCACATGAGGTCTCTCGCTGCCGGAATCCCTCATTCCGGATAGTGCGTCGAGCAGGCTGGCCGGGTCGTTGCCATCCTCGACGACCAGCACGTCCCACCCCGCAGCTCTCCACAGCGCTTCGATATCAACATCCATGATGTCTTTGGTCGTGCCGGCCAGCTGGACCCCGTTGCGGTCGATGATGGCGATGAGGTTGTCCAGTTGGTACTTCGCGGCGCCCATGGCCGCTTCCCAGATGACGCCCTCGTTGCATTCGCCGTCGCCCACGAGGGAGTACACCCGGTGGTCCTCGCCCTTGATCTTCGCCGCCTTGGCCATCCCGCACGCGATGGCGAACCCATTGCCGAGAGTCCCCGACGACACTTCGATGCCGTACTGAGGATTCCGAGTGGGATGGCCGGCGAGGAAGCTGTTGTCCGCCTTGAACGTGCCCATTTGCTCTTCCGTGATGTAGCCGGCTTCTCCCAACGCGGAGTACAATGCAAGGCAGGCATGGCCCTTGCTCTGGACGAATCGGTCCCGGTCGGCCATCGTCGGATTCTTCGGGTCATGATTCATGACTCCGAAGAACAGGCTGGCCACGATTTCGATGCTCGACAGGGCCGGTCCGAAGTGGGCGCCGCGACCTCCTGCGGCGTAGCCCATCTCGATGACATCCCGGCGCATCAGAGCAGCCTTCTCCTTGATGAGATCGACCGTTGCTGTGTTTGCCATTATGTGCTTCTCCGTGCGCGATTGCTTCGTGCTGCTAGTTGGTGTCCGGGATTCTGAATTGATGCCCGCTGAACAGTCCACTCGGTATTGCTGAGGCCTGGTATTTGGCGAGTTCGATCA
>JAHEEL010000245.1 GCA_024640745.1 Actinomycetes bacterium | reverse complement strand
CCCGGCGACTTGAGAGAGCCCTGTGGTCCCCGCCACACCGAAAGGGCTAAGGGATGGGGGTCATGACGGTTGCCACGCCGGTCGCCTTTGGAATGCTGCAATCGTTGCCGCCATGCCGCGTGGCGTCCGCGGCAAGGCCGGGTGAGTACCCGACACCCGATCGAATCAAGCCATCCCGGCGATGACGGCATCGGCCACCGGTGTGGGGGCGTCGATCATCTAAATAGGAGGGGATTGGTATCGGAACATCCAGAACCCACTTGAGGACCGTCGGTTTCGACTGTGACACTCTGGAACCGAATCGGCCGCGACACGTTGCCGGGCATGGAAGGACCGCTGGGCTGAGGCTCCGATCGCCGTAGACGTCTGGTCCCTCACCTCGACAGTCGCACCTCGCCCGATACGCAGCGCCGCATGGAGTGCACCAGACCGGTCCTGCTCGTCGTCTGTATGCACCGCTTGGCCTGCGACCGACGACTACCGAGCGTGGCCCGTTGATGATCGCCGTGGCGTCGCGACGCCGGCGGGTGACTTACGACCCTTGCTCGATGGGCGTGGTGAGGGTCTAATGGAAGAGCCATGGACTACCGGATCCTCGGCCCCCTCGAGGTGTCCGCAGGAAATGCGCCGGTTGAACTCGGCGGACGCCGACAGCGCACGGTTCTAGCTGCGCTGCTTCTCAACGCGAATCGAGTCACCCCCACCGATCAGCTGATCGATGTCGTATGGGGTGAGGAACCTCCCCCAACGGCCCGCCGCTCTGTTCAGGCCTACGTTTCGCGATTGCGACGAGTTCTCGGCAACGATCGAATCGTGCCGATCGAGCCCGGATACCGGATCAGGGTTGACGACGGCGAGCTCGACGCGGACAGATTCGAAGCGCTCACCCGTGCTGCGCGCTCGGTGAGCACGGTTGATCCGAGGAGCGCACTGGACGCCATGCACGAGGCTCTGTCGCTGTGGCGGGGGCCCGCACTCGCCGACCTCCGAGGCGGTGGCATCGCGACTCGGGCGTACCCGTACGACGAGGAGCGCAAGACCGCAATCGAGGACGCATTCGACCTCGAGCTGGAGCTCGACCTCCACGACGAAGTGATTCCCGAAATCGAGGCGTGTCTCCTGGATGATCCGTATCGAGAGCGTCTCTGGGGTCAGCTCATGCTCGCTCTGTACCGATCGGGTCGCCAGGCCGACGCGCTGAAGGCTTTCGGTCGGGCTCGTGAACGGCTCGTGAACGACCTCGGAATCGATCCCTCGCCCGAGTTGAGATCGCTCGAGCAGCAGATCCTGGACCAAGACCCCCAGCTCGACAGAATCGCCCTGCCGACGACCGAGCCGTTCAGTGGATCCTCGATCAGGAATCCGTACAAGGGACTCGCCTCCTTCACCGAGCAGGACGCCGACGACTTCTTCGGTCGAGACCGTCTCATCTCCAGGATCCTTCAACGCTTCGCCTCGGGGAGCCGCCTCGTTGCCGTGGTCGGATCCAGCGGCTGCGGCAAGTCGAGTCTGCTGACCGCCGGGGCGATTCCGGCGCTCCGCTCTCGCAGTCGGCGAAACGGGCAGGTTCTGCAGGTCTTTCTCATGGAACCGGGTCAGCATCCCTTTGAAGCACTCGAACTCGCAATCGCGAACGAGATCGGTCTCACCGATGAACGGCTGTTCGAGGCGCTCGAAACCAACCCCGCAGAAGTCGTCGAGGTGTTGTCCAGACGCGGCGGTGCCAGCCGGCAGACACTTCTCGTCGTCGACCAATTCGAGGATCTCTTCGCCGCGGCCGATTCGCGTGATCGAGATCGCTTCATCGAAACAGTCGTTCGAGTCGCCACCTCCCCGGATCCGCGAATGATGGTCTTGCTCGCGCTGCGAGCCGATTTCTACGACCGACCGCTTCACAATCGTGAGCTTGCAGATCTGATCGTCCGTGGCATGGTGACGGTTACTCCCTTTGATCCCGACGAGCTCCGATCCGCGATCGTGGAGCCTGCGGCTCGCGTCGGCGTGTCGTTCGAACCGCATCTCGTGGCACGATTGCTGGAGGACGTCCGCCGAGAGCCGGCCGCCCTCCCACAACTCCAATACGCGTTGACTCGTCTCTTCGACGGTCATACGGCTTCCACTATCACGACTGATGACTTCGACGCGGAAGGGGGGATGCAGGGGATTCTCGCCCGTCGGGCGGAGTCCGCGTACCTAGGGCTCGGGAAGCTCGAGCGAACGGCGGCGCGCCAAGTGTTCTTCCGCCTGGTGAGAGTCGGGGAAGTCGGTCCCGTCACCCGCCGTCGCACCCCGCTAGAGGAAATCCTGTCACTCGGACCGGCCGCAGGCGAGGTGCTCGATCGCTTCGGCTCACTTCGTCTCATTGGCTTCGACCGGGACCCGGCGACTCGCCAGGCGACCGTCTCCTTGGTGCACGAGGCACTGATTGCGGATTGGGAGCGTTTGCGGTCGTGGGTGGCACTGGAGCGGGTCGATCTCCACCTTCGGGAGTCGCTCGACGCAGAAGTGCGGACCTGGCAGGAGTCAGGTTGCGATCCCGACTACCTGATCGCCGGATCGCATCTTGATCAATACGGTGGCTGGGAGCTCCGGACGGACATCGCGCTCACCGAGGCGGAACAGGACTTCCTGGCGGCAAGCAACGCCCGACGCGAATCGGAACGCGCCATCGAAGCAGAACGCACCGCTGAGGAGCAGAGACTGAGAATCCGGGCGCACAATCGCACAGTTGCCCTCGCCGTCGTGATGTCGGTCGCGGCGATTGTCGCAGCCGCCTTGGCCGTCGTGGCGAT
>JAHEEL010000244.1 GCA_024640745.1 Actinomycetes bacterium | reverse complement strand
CAGGTCCACGCAGGGCAGGAACCGGCGCCCGGCACCAATGCACGCGCCGTTCCGATCTACCAGACCACGTCGTACACGTTCGACGACTCGGAGCACGGCGCCAGGCTCTTCGCCCTCGAGGAGTTCGGCAACATCTACACGCGGATCATGAATCCCACGACGGATGTGTTCGAGCAGCGCATCGCGGCCCTCGAGGGTGGTGTTGCCGCTGTAGCCACCTCGAGTGGGCAGGCGGCCCAGTTCACGGCCCTGACCACTCTCGCCGAGGCGGGCGACAACATCGTCTCGACCTCGTATCTCTACGGAGGCACCTACAACCAATTCAAGGTCACGTTCGATCGTCTCGGCATCGAGGTCCGGTTCGTTGACGGAGACGATCCGGCCGACTTCGCGGATCTCATCGACGCCCGGACGAAGGCGCTCTACGTCGAATCGATCGGCAATCCCAGATTCAACATCGCCGACCTGCCGAAGCTGGCGCGCGTCGCACACGACGCCGGAGTCCCGCTCGTCGTCGACAACACGTTCGGCGCCGCCGGCTACCTCTGCCGCCCGATCGACCACGGCGCCGACATCGTGGTGGCATCCGCCACGAAATGGATCGGCGGGCACGGCAACTCGATCGGCGGGATCATCGTCGACTCCGGCAACTTCGACTGGTCCAACGGCCGCTTTCCCACCTTCACCGAACCCTCGCCCGGCTATCACGGGCTCCGATTCGCTGAGACGTTTGGCCCCAATAGCCCGTTCGGGAACATTGCGTTCGCCATCCGGGCGCGGGTCGAAGGCCTTCGCGACGTCGGCGCCTGCCTGAGCCCGTTCAACGCGTTCCTCCTCTTGCAGGGAGTCGAAACACTGTCGCTGCGGGTCCAACGCCACGTCGACAATGCTCTGGAGCTCGCCACGTGGCTTCAGCTCCATCCGTCGGTCGAGTGGGTCAACTACCCGGGCCTCGAAGATCATCCACACCACGAAGCGGCAAAGCGGCTCCTCAGGAACGGCTACGGCTCGGTCCTCTCGTTCGGCATTCGTGGAGGGGCGACCGCGGCTCAGCGTTTCATCGACTCGGTTGAGCTGGCGTCGCACCTCGCCAACGTTGGCGATGCGAAGACTCTGGTCATCAACCCGGCATCGACGACCCACCAGCAGCTCTCCGCCGAGGAGCAGCAGTCGGCCGGCGTCACCGAGGACCTGATCCGCGTGTCCGTCGGCATCGAGCACATCGAAGATATCATCGCCGACTTCGCCACGGCTTTTGCCCGTGCCGGCCTGGACGAGGCGGCCGCGTGACCACCCGGTACCTCGAGCTCCCCGGCATCTTCCGCCTCGAAGGAGGGGAAAGCCTCGATGGCGTCCGGGTTGCCTACCGGACGTGGGGGGAACCGAAGGCAGAAGCGACGCTGATCTGCCATGCGCTGACCGGGTCGGCCGATGCCGACGACTGGTGGGGCGGCCTCTTCGGTCCGGGAAGGGTCTTCGATCCCTACCGCGACTACATCGTGGCCGTGAACGTGCTCGGCGGTTGCTCGGGCACCACCGGCCCCACGAGCGCGCAGCCGGGGCGCCTCGCACCCTACGGTCCGGACTTCCCCGACGTCTCGATCCGTGACATGGTGCGGCTGCAGTCCCTGGTCCTCTCCCATCTCGGCGTTGCGCGCCTGCGCCTGGTCATCGGCGGATCGATGGGTGGGATGCAGACGCTCGAATGGGCCCTCATGTATCCCGAGCGAGTCGATGCCATCGTCCCCATCGGGGTCGGCGCAGCGCAGTCTCCGTGGGCTATCGCCCTCTCGGAGACCCAGCGGCAGGCAATCGCCACCGATCCGCGATTCCGCAACGGTCGCTATCGCAATGGACGCAGTCCCGACGACGGTCTCGCTACGGCCCGCATGATCGCCATGTGCAGCTATCGAAGCCCGGACAGCTTCGCGACCCGATTCGGCCGGGTCGAGCAGGACGAGGGCGGCTTCGCGGTGCAGTCATACCTTCGGCACCAGGGAGCGAAGCTCGTGGAACGGTTTGACGCCAACACTTACCTGACCCTGCTCGCGGCAATGGACGGCTACGACCTCGGTCGCGGACGAGGGCCCACCGAAGCCGTGCTCCGACACGTGAGCACCCCCGCGCTCGCGGTCGGGATCTCCTCCGATGTCCTGTATCCGGCGGGCGAGGTCGAAGAACTCGCCCGATCGCTCGGCAATGCCGAGTTCGCGCTCCTCGAGGCGCCGCAGGGCCACGACGCGTTCCTCATCGAGACCGATCGGTTGAACGAATTCGTTGTTGACTGGATCCGCCGGCGATCAGACGAGACTCCCGTCGCGCCCGCGCGACACGCCGGCGTGACGGAGTCGATCGGCTGACCGGGACGAGCCCGGCGCGACAGGGTGCCGCGCCCGAGATGCGCGGGGACGGGCCGAGGAATTCGGTGCTCGCAACGGCGTGCCGGGTGAACTGGCGATGCGCCTCCCCATGGCGCGAATCGTCGCGCCCGACAACGTCGCGGGATGATCCCCGGGATCATTCCGCTCGAGAACCGGCGCCATCCCGGGCTCCGTTGCGTACATTCGGGCTCGACAGGACCCGGGGTGCTGCTCCGCTTGACTGAGGAATCCTTCCCGAGAGACCCACTATCGAACCCGCGTTTCTGTCATACGGGGTTGATACGTTGTCTTCATGGTGAGCACAGACACCCTCACGATGGACACCATCGAGCAGCGGCTGGCTTGGGGCGAGGCGGCCATCGCCCGGATTCGGGCCGCGCAAATGACGTTGATCCGAGAAGCCGACCGCCGACAGGCGCCG
>JAHEEL010000243.1 GCA_024640745.1 Actinomycetes bacterium | reverse complement strand
AACGATGGCGATCCACCCAACCCGGAGTCGCCCTTCTGGAACCACTTGACCACACCCATGAGCCGGTGGACCGCGAAGCCGAGCACGAGAGCGACAATCAGGAGATCCGGCCCACCAAGACTCGTCACCGTCGGTCCTCCCCGGCTGCGACACAGCGATCTTCCAGAAATCAACGAGCCACGGTGGGCTCGGCCGGCAGCTGGCGGCCTGTCTACATGTTGCGCCGGTAGCGCCCGCCGACGTCGTACAGCGCGTGCGAGATCTGGCCGATGGTGCAGATCTTGGCGACATCCATGAGGGCCTCAAACGTGTTGTCTCCAAGGGTCGCGGTCTGCTGCAGCCGAGCGAGCGCGGCTCCGGATGCGTCTGGATCCCGCTCCCGCACGGCTCGCGCAGCATCGATCTGGCGCTGCTTGTCGGCATCGGTGGAGCGGATCACCGTATCCGGGACGACAAAGGGCGAACCGTCGCGAGACAGGAAGGTGTTCACACCGATGATCGGGAGCTCGCCGGACGACTTCAGACGCTCGTAGGCCAGCGACTCCTCCTGGATCTTCGACCGCTGATACATCCGCTCCATGGCTCCGAGGACGCCGCCGCGGTCCGTGAGGCGATCGAATTCGGCCAGGACCGCTTCCTCCACGAGTTCGGTGAGCTCTTCGATGATGAACGAACCTTGCAGTGGGTTCTCGTTTCGGGCAAGGCCGAGCTCCCGGTTGATGATCAGCTGAATCGCCAGCGCGCGGCGCACCGATTCCTCGGTCGGCGTGGTGATCGCCTCGTCGTAGGCGTTGGTGTGCAGCGAGTTGCAGTTGTCGTAGACGGCATAGAGCGCCTGAAGCGTCGTGCGGATGTCGTTGAACCCGATCTCCTGAGCATGGAGGGAGCGACCGGACGTCTGCACGTGATACTTCAGCTTCTGCGAACGCTCCGAAGCCCCGTACCGATCGCGCATCGCCTTGGCCCAGATCCGGCGCGCCACACGCCCGATGACGGCATACTCGGCGTCGATTCCGTTCGAGAAGAAGAACGAGAGGCTCGGGGCGAAAGTGTCGATCGGCATCCCGCGGGACAGGAAGTATTCGACGAAGGTGAAGCCGTTGGCCAGCGTGAAGGCGAGCTGCGTGATCGGGTTCGCCCCGGCCTCGGCCATGTGATACCCGGACACCGAGACGGAGTAGAAGTTCCCCACGGAGTGGTCGATGAAGTACTCCTGGATGTCTCCCTGCATGCGCAGCGCGAACTCCGTTGAGAAGATGCAGGTGTTCTGGGCCTGATCCTCCTTGAGGATGTCGGCCTGAATCGTTCCGCGGACGCGCGAGAGGGTCTCCGCCTTGATGCGCTGATAGACCTCCGGTGCAAGCACTTCGTCGCCCGTCATCCCGAGCAACGTGAGCCCGACGCCGTCATGACCGGGGGGGAGGTCGCCGGCATAGCCGGGTCTCGGCAGCCCGAGCCGGTCGAACCGCTCTGAGAGGATCGCCTCCACTTGGCTCTCGAGACCATGCTCAGCGATGTACCGCTCGCATTGCTGATCGATCGCGGCATTCAGGAAGAAGGCCAACACCATCGGCGCCGGCCCGTTGATCGTCATCGACACGGAAGTCGACGGGTCGAGGAGATCGAAACCCGAATAGAGCTTCTTGGCGTCGTCGAGTGACGCAACGGAGACGCCCGAATTGCCGATCTTGCCGTAGATGTCGGGACGTTCGTCTGGATCCTCGCCGTACAGCGTGACAGAGTCGAACGCGGTGGAGAGCCGCACGGCCGGCATGTCGCGGGCGATGTAGTGGAACCGACGGTTGGTCTGCTCAGGTCCGCCTTCACCGGCGAACATGCGCGTCGGATCCTCGGCGACCCGCTTGAAGGAGAAGACACCGGCGGTGAACGGGAAACGGCCGGGAAGGTTCTCCTGGAGCCCCCACCGCACGCGGTCGCCCCACCCGGTGAAGCGGGGCAATGCCACCTTCGGAATGCGCGTGCCCGACAGGGTCGCAGATGCGGCGTCGACCTCGATCTCCCGTCCGCGCACTTCGTAGGTCACCGAGTCGGCCGAGTACGCCGCTTCGAGGGACTCCCAGTCGTCCAGCACCCGGACTGCGGACGGCTCGAGCGCTGCCCTTGCCTCTCCGGCAGCCGAAGCGAGCGTTGCGTCGCCGGTGCGATCGGCCACGACGGAGAAGGCCTGGGCGTCGTTGGCGAGGGACACCTGGGCGGCAACCGAATCGTTGTAGGCGCGGATCGCGTCCGCAATCTCGGAGAGATATCGCACGCGATCGCGCGGGATCGGCGGCTCCTCCCCGCCGTGGTCGATGCGAAGATCGATCGTCGATTCGAAGCCGCCATCACTACGGCGTTCGATCGCCGCCATCAGGGCACGGTAGAAACGATTCGTGCCGGCGTCGTTGAAGTGGGAGGCAACCGTGGCGTAGATCGGCAGGTCCTGGTCCGGGGCATCGAAGGCTGTGTGGTTCCGCCGGTACTGCTTGCGCACATCACGAATCGCGTCCTCGGCGCCCAGCCGATCACTCTTGTTCACCACCACGAGATCGGCGTAGTCGAGCATGTCGACCTTCTCGAGTTGCGTCGCCGCCCCGTACTCGGGCGTCATCACGTAGAGGGCCAAATCAGCGTGGTCGACGATCTCGGTGTCGGCCTGGCCGATCCCCGACGTCTCGAGAATCACGAGGTCGTACCCGGCGATCTTGATGAGATCGACGGCCGACGCCACGTACGGTGACAAGGCGAGGTTCGCTTGCCGAGTAGCGAGCGAACGCATGAAGACGCGCGGATTGGTTGCGGAAT
>JAHEEL010000079.1 GCA_024640745.1 Actinomycetes bacterium | reverse complement strand
TGGCTCGGCGTTGTGCTCCTGTGGGCTGTCTGGGCGATCATCTCGGCGATTGCAGTGGCGGCCGATTCCGGGTTCCTGTGGTTCATCACCTGGATACTCGCCATTTTGATCATCTGGCCATCGCTTGCCATTGCGATCAAGCGCTGGCACGACCGCAACAAGTCGGGCTGGTGGGTACTGATCGGCCTCATCCCCATCGTTGGTCCCATCTGGGTGTGGGTCGAGTGCGGATTCCTCCCCGGGACGGTCGGGCCAAACGAGTACGGCCTCGATCCACTCGGACCGATTGCGGGCTAGTCGAGCGGCCTGGCGGGATCGATCGGGAGCGGTTCAACATCGTCGGGAGCTGTGCCAGACTTGCCGGCGTGGGCCACGACAACGATCAGGGGAACGACGGAGCGCTGCCGGCGGTCGGCGACCGTCCATTCGTCGACCGCGCGCTGAACCCATCGGTCGCACCGAACCATCCGCACGAGTGGCCCGGTGATTACACCTTCTGCCCGCATTGCGCCACGGAACTCGAGACGGTTGAGGTCTACGGTCACCTGCGGCGGCGCTGCCCTTCGTGCGGGTTCATCCATTGGCGGAACCCTGGCGTTGGAGCGGCCGTTGTGGTGTTCGACGATGACGGCAGGGTGTTGATGGTGCGCCGCGGTCCCGGTTCGACGCGGTCCGGGTATTGGTCGATCCCTGCCGGATTCGTCGACTACGGCGAGGAGATCCGCACGGCCGCGGCGCGTGAGCTGCTTGAAGAGACGGGCCTCGAGGCAGCGGTCGGTGACGTCATGCACGTCGCCTCCAACTTTCACGATCCGACCAAGCTGACGGTCGGCATTTGGTTCGCCGGCACCGTCACGGGGGGAACGCTCGCTGCCGGCGACGATGCCGACGCTGTCGGCTGGTTTGCCCTGGACGATCTTCCGCCCCTGGCCTTCGAGACCGACGCGGACCTGTTCGAACGCTTGCGCGGCGAACGCTGAACCGGCAGGCGCGGCCCTTCGTCTCCCCCAGGACGTGGGGGAGACGCGTCCGAGCTGATGCTCGGACGCAGTGCAGGCCGGCGTCAGGCCTGATTCTTGCGATCCAAGCTCCCAGAGCCCCGCTGCCCTTCGGTTGAGGGAAGCGAAGGCTTGGCCGCTCAGAAGTCGAAGTTGTCCGGATCGGGGCCGACGCGCTCGCCTCGATCCATCGCACCGATCATCTTCATCTCGTCGGCGGTGAGCGCGAAGCCATAGAGATCGGCATTCTGCTTGATCCGGGACGGTGTGACGCTCTTGGGGATGGTGACGATGCCGCGTTGGAGCATCCAGCGCAGGACGACCTGGGCGACCGTCACACCGTGGATCTCGGCAATCCGCGCAAGCTCGGGGTCGTTCACGATCGCCCCGTGCTTGAGCGGACTCCACGCCTCGATGACGATGCCTCGCTCGGCACAATACGTCACCGTTTCCGGGCTCTGTAGGTGGGGATGCAACTCGATCTGGTTGATCGACGGCCGCACCGTGGCGGTCCCGGCGAGCTTGTCGATGTGCTTTGGGAGGAAGTTCGACACGCCGATCGCCCTGGCCTTGCCTGATGCCTTGATCTCCTCCATGGCTTGCCAGGTCCCGGCGGTGTGCTCCGGTTTCGGCCAGTGAACGAGGTAGAGGTCCACGTAGTCGAGGTCGAGACGGTTCAGGCTCTTGTCGATCGCCGCAAGCGTCGATGCGTAGCCCTGATCCTTGTTCCAGAGCTTCGTGGTGACGAACAGATCTGAGCGATTGAGCCCCGAGGACGCGATCGCCCGGCCGACGCCGGGCTCGTTTCGGTAGATCGACGCGGTGTCGATGTGGCGGTAGCCGGTCTCGAGAGCCGTCGAGACGGCATCCTCGACGGACGGCCCGTCCTTGATCTCGAACACGCCGAAGCCGAGCAAAGGGATATCGACGGTTTCGTGCAGGGAGGTGGTGGTTTCGATTGAGAGGGTCATGGAACCAGCCTCCCACATCGGGCGCCCAACGCGCAGGTGCCATGCCCAGGGTCGGATGGGTCCAATGGCCCTAGCAATGTACGAATTTTCAGAATCTACTGAAATTCATGACATCGGAAGAACGACAACGGCGATTCACAGAAGACGTGAGCCTCATCTTCGAGGCGATGGGTCTCGCACCCATGGCGGGCCGTGTCTGGGCCGCGCTGTTGGTGAGCGACCAGCCGCACCTCTCTGCATCCGACCTCCAGGAGCGGATCGGGGCGAGTGCCGGATCGATCTCGACGGCCATCGCATCCCTCAACCGCATCGGCATCATCGAGAGGGTGTGGGTGCCGGGCGACCGCCGCAACTACTACGCCGCGTCGATGGCCGGACTCGATCACTTCCTCGAGCGGCGGGCCGAGGCGTTGACGCAGATGGTCCTCTTGGCGGAACGCGGCATGGAGGCCTTTGCCGATGTGGAGCCCGCAGCCGAGCGGCTCGCCTACCTCAGAGACTTCTACGCCTGGTTCGATCGTGAATACGACATCCTGATCGAGCGCTGGCGAAGCGAACAACGACCCTCCAACGAGTGAATGGAGCACCCATGATCGGGAACAACCGGCTCATCCATCTGGAAGCCGTGTCCCGACGCTACGAGCTCGGCGGCACGACCGTCACCGCGCTCGAGACCGTCAACCTCGACGTCCACGATGGCGAGTTCGTCGTCGTCCTCGGACCCTCCGGCAGTGGTAAGACGACGCTGATCAACCTGATCGGCGCCCTCGACAGCCCGACCGAAGGTTCGATCAGGGTTGCCGGCTTCGACATCACCGATGCCAAGCGATCCGAACTCTTCGACTTCCGTCGGCGCGCTGTGAGCTTCATCTTCCAGAGCTTCAACATCTTCCCGGGCTTGACCGCCCGCGAGAACGTCCAGTTCGGCATCGATGCCGCCGGCCGAGACGATCCACCGAACGCCGATGAGGTGCTCGACCGGGTTGGCCTCGGAGACCGCGCCGAGCACTTCCCGCACGAGCTCTCCGGAGGAGAGCAGCAGCGCGTTGCCATCGCGCGGTCGCTCGCCACCGGCAATCCGATCCTGCTGGCCGATGAACCGACCGGCGAGCTGGACTTCACAACCGGTGTGCAGATCCTCGAACTACTGCGAGAGCAGGCCGGTCCCGGCACTGCGGTGCTCGCCGTAACGCACAATCGTGAGATCTCCCGGGTGGCCGACCGCGTGGTCGAGCTGTCGAGCGGGCGAATCGCGTCCGACGGACCTCCGGTTGGGGGCCGGGCGGAGCTCGCCGATCTCCATTGGTAGGAGGCATCATGAACTCCTTTGGACTCTGGCTGAGGTGGTCGTGGCGAGACCTGCGATCCCGGTGGGTACAGGTGGTCGTCATCTCACTCATCATCGCCCTCGGTGTCGGCGCCTATTCCGGGCTGTCGTCCATGACCCGGTGGCGCAAGATCACAGCAGACAACGCCTACGAGCAGCTCAACATGTATGACGTGCGCGTCGAGCTCGCGGAGGGCTCCGCCGTCGAGTCTGGATCGATGCTCGCCGTCGTCGACCGTGCCGACACCGCCGGCGTTGTCACAGACGCTGAGGAGCGCATGCGCGTTCCCGTCCAGGTTGCGACGACCACCGCAGACGGCGACATCGTTGTCCGCGGTGAGGTCATCGGCGTGCCGCTCGACAACGACGGACCGGCCATCAATGCGCTGTTCACCAAGGCGGGCCGAATGCTCGATGAGTCCGATACCGCTCGATTGACGTCGATGCTCGAGCGCAACTTCGCCGTCAACTACGACCTCCCCGCCGAAGGCACGCTCACGCTCAGCGGCGGGCAACAAATCGAGTACGTTGGACACGCCACCACCCCCGAGTTCTTCATCGTCATACCCGAAGGCGGCGGGTTCTTCGGTCAGGCGAACTTCGCTGCGGTGTTCGCGTCTGTCGAAACGGCCGGCGAGTTCGCCGGACTCCCCGGGTCCATCAACGATCTGGTGCTAACGCTCGAATCGGACTCCGATCGTGATGCGTTCGCAGCGCAGCTCGCCGCATCGTTCGCGACGGCGATGCCCGACATTGGCGTGGTCGTCTCGACCACCGATGACGACGCGGCCTACTCGTTGACCTACGAAGACATCGAGGGCGACCAGCAGTTCTTCAACATCATCGCCGTCCTCATTCTTGCCGGATCGGCGGCTGCCGCCGTGAACCTGACCGCACGGATGGTCGATCAGACCCGCCGCGAGATCGGGATCTCGATGGCCCTGGGCGTGCGGCGGCGCTGGATCGCGATGCGCCCGATGTTGATGGGCGTGCAGATCGCAATCCTTGGCGTCGTGCTCGGCGTGGTGATGGGATGGGCGATCGCCGCAGCCATGCGCGGCGTCCTCGAGTCGTTCCTGCCGATGCCCGAATGGCTGACGCCGACCCAGTGGGACGTGTTCCTGGTTGCGGCGATCGTCGGCCTGATCATCCCGCTGGTCGCGGTGTCGATCCCCGTCTGGCGCGCGATCCGCGTGGCGCCGGTGGACGCCATCCGAACCGGCCATCTCGCTTCGCGAGGAGGCGGGTTGGCCCCGCTTGTGCACCGGGTGAAGCTCCCCGGTGACACGTTCAAGCAGATGCCTCTCCGCAACATCATGCGAGCACCGCGTCGGGGCCTTCTCACCGCGCTCGGTATTGGTGCGACCATTGCCGTGCTGGTGATGCTGGTTGCTTCCATCGACTCGTTCTTCGGGGCGATTGAAAAGGGCGGGGAAGAGGCCTCTGGAGGCATTCCCGATCGCGTGATCGTGGAGATGGACTCGGTATATCCCTCGGACAACGGGCCGGTCGGCGCCGTGCTCGTCTCACCTTTGATTTCGGATGGCGAAGCGATGCTCCGCGTCGGAGGGGAGCTCGGCCCAGCAGATGATCCGATCGATGTGTTCGTCGAGTTCGTCGATTGGCAAGGTGGCCTGTTTCGGCCCGACATCGTAGAAGGTTCGCTACCGGGAGAGGTGCCGGGCATCGTGATTGCCCCGAAAGCGGCGTCCGATCTGGACGTGGGGGTGGGCGATACGGTGGCGGTTCGGCTTCCGCGCCGAACGGGTCCGGTCTCGTTCGCGCTCGAGACGAGTGACCTCACCGTCTCCGGTATCAACGGCCACCCTTTCCGCTCGGTGGCCTACATGTCGACCACGCAGGCCTCGTTGCTCGGACTCGATGGGTTGGCGAATGTCGTGTCGGTGGTGCCGGCCGACGGCGTTGCGACCGGGGACCTGCAGGCAGAGCTCCTCGAGGTCGGAGCGGTCACTTCAGTCCAGCGTGCCGACTCGATGGCGCAGCTGATCGAGGATCTGATGGCACAGTTCGTCGGGATCTTCCAGCTGTTCGAGGCCGTGGTGCTGGTGCTCGCAGTGCTGATCGCCTTCAATGCGGCGTCGATTGCCGTTGATGAACGACAGCGCGAGCACGCCACGATGTTCGCCTACGGCGTGCGGCGCCGAACGGTGGTGGCCATGCTGATGCTCGAGAGCGCCGTCGTCGGCGTCGTTGCCACGCTCATTGGACTCCTTGGGGGACTTGCCTTGTTCCGGTACTTCATCACGCAGTGGGCGCAGACAATGCCCGAGATAGCAATTCCCGTGGAGATGAGCCCGGCGACGCTGCTGTGGGCGATTGGGGTCGGAGTGGTCGCGGTGGGCCTGGCTCCGCTGCTGACCGCACCGCGCAAGCTGCGGAAGATGGACCTCCCATCGACGCTCCGAGTGATGGAGTAGGCGCCGGAGACGCTAGACCCGAAACGCTCGACGAGAGACCGGCCCCACCGTCTCATGTCTCATGTCTCGTGTCTTCTGTCTCGTGTCTCAGCTTCCCGCTGACGCTGCCTCAGGCTCGGATTCGTCTTCAGAAGCGGTCTTCGCCGAATGTCCCTGTTCCACGGCGGCGTACAGATCGTCGGGGCGGATGGGCTTTGCGAGGAACGTCGTCATGCCTGCTTCACGTCCCCGGTCCTGGCTCGTGTCGTCGGTGAACGCCGACACCCCGATGATGAGCGGCCGATTCGAGGGCTCGTGGCGTTCGCAGATGAGCCTCGTGGCCTCGAGTCCATCCATGCCGGGCATCATCACATCCATCAACACAACGTCGAATCTGGCCCGTTCAACCATTTCGACGGCCTCGATGCCGTCGGAAGCGGCGGTCGTCGAATGGCCGCGCTCTTCGAGCATGCGGGTCATGAGGAAGCGATTGGTCTGGCTGTCGTCGACAACGAGGATTTGCAGACTTGGCCGACCGTCCCGGAGCCAATGCCGCGTGACCAGCGTTGTCGTGTCGCCGGAAGCAGCAAGACCAAGGGTCGACACGACCACGTCGACCAAGTCGTTGTCCTGCACCGGCTTTGCGAGATAGCCGCTGATGCCGTGGTGACGGCACCGCGCCGCGTCGCCGCGGCGGCCGGATGCGGCGACAACGACGATCGGAATCAGTTCAGGCGACCGTTGGATGAAGCGGTCTGCCTCGGCGAACGAGTCGTGCGTGGAGTCGATGACGGCGAGAGCCGGCATCACCGGGTTGTCGATGCTCGACTCTCGCATCTCTATCCAATCGTCGACGCTGGTAGCGACGACGTGCGGCAGATTCGCCTCGCTGAGCGCCTTGAGCATTGAGCGACGATCAGTGACCGAGTCGGCGAGAACAAGGATCGGACGTTCGGCAGCCGCCCGGGAAATGACCGGCTTCGCGACTTCCGCCTTCTCGGCGGCCATCTCGAGGCGGATGATGAATTGGATCCCGTCGCTCCGCCGTTCCTCTTCGCTCAGTGCGATCCGACCACCCATGCGAGACAGCGTCTCGAGCACCACCGGCATCCCGAGTGCGATGTGTTCCTCGGCGGGCGATGGACGGTCATCGCTGCCGTCGACGGGAACGTGATCGGCAGGATGAACAGCGAAGTGCAGCGTGACGGTGGTCGTGTTGCGCTCCGCAACGCCGACGTCGAGGACTATGCGATCGCAGGCGGTTCGCTCCATCACGGATTCGGCGAAGCGGGCGATGATGCGACGGAGACGGCCTGGGTCCCCAGTGATGATATCCGGCACATCGTCCGCCACTTGGTCAGCGATCTGGATCGGGCGCCCCTTCGTCGTCGTCTCGAGCAGACGCTTCACGTTGGCAACGAGTCCGCGCAAGCTGAACTGGGCTGAGGCGAATTCGAGATGTCCGGCCTCGAGCATCGAGAGATCGACCAGGTCGTTGGCCAGAGTCAACAAGCCGTTGGCCTGGTCTTCGATCGATGCCAGAGCCTCGACCGTGTGGGCCGGCAGCGCATACATGAGGGAGTCCCGTGCGTAGTCCAAGATCTCGGCAGCCGGGTTCCGCAGGCGCTCTGCAATGTGCGAGAGGATCTGAGCCTTCGTCGGTGGGGCGCCGTCGATGGCGACGCCGGCCTCGGTGAGTCGTGAGAGGGCCGTTCGTTGGGCAACCGCCTGGATCAGGCACTGCTCCAGCAGGTCCGAGTCGATCTGATCTTCCACGATGTAGCAGGCGGCTCCCGCCGCCACGGCGGTCACGCCGGTGCCGTGGTCCGATGAGCCGACAACGAACACCACCGGAACCCGCAGCCCTTCTTCGGTGATGCGTGCGAGGAGGTCGAAACCGGTACGTGGGCCGACGTAGTGATCGACGACGTAGACCTCGTGTTCGCTGGTGAGGATTGCACCGAAGGCGTCCGCAAGCGTCTCGACGTGGTCGACGATGTATCTGCCCTGATCGATGCCGTCGGCCATGCGCTGTTCGATTTTGGGCATCGACGTGCCGTCGCCGACCAGGAGGACGCGCAGCGGAGCCGACGCGTCGGAGTGGGATTCCGTCGACGATTCCGGGATCGACGGATCCCCCGCTTCGGAATCAAACGGCACACGTTCCATGGACACCGGCCTCTGGTGGGTTTCGCCTCGGTTCACTCCAGGGTCGTATATCGGCGGCGCGCATGCTGAAGTTCAACGGTTCCTGTGGGTGACATGCGAATAGGTCGCTCGCCCCAGGGATCCCGGTGGTGAGCGAAGATCCCCTCACCACCGGGAACGGCGGCGCGGAACTCCTAGCCGGTCATGAGGGCTGCATGGGCCTTCGTCATCCACGCCCGAGCGACGTGCACGGCGTCGTGGCGCTCGGTAGCCGTGCCGTTGCTCGCGGCAGTTTCCAGCGATGCAGATGCTGCGTCGAGGAACTCGATGACGGTGGCGATATCTTCTCCCGCAGATTCCGCCCAGCCGATGATTGTCCCGAGATGCTCGAGGCGACGGGAATCTCCAGCGAGATCCCGGGCGATATGCGCATCGAAATCGGGTGCGACGTCGTGTCGGATCGCTCGCCATTCGATCAACTGGAGTTGGCCTCGAGAGATCGCGGTTCCGACGATCTCGGCGGGTTGATCGATCACCTCGATCGCCTCGAGCGCGTCGGCGAGATTCGCAAGAGCCTCGTTCTTCTGCTCGTCGGTGAGGCGATCGGACGCAGAGATCCGGTTCTCGGCGGCAGCGGCTCGTTCCGCGATCTGATCTCGGAGCTCATCGGCGCTCTGGTCGACCCATGCCGGTGGATAGGTGCGCACAGGGCGGTCTGTCGTGTCGATCCGGTCGGCGTTGGCGGCGATCGCCGGGAGCGCGGCCAGCGCTATGGCGGCGGCAATCACCGCCGTCAGAATCGCGGTTCTTCGTTTCATGAGCCCTCCTCACACCGGGACATCGTTCCGCACCCACGTTGAACTGCGAGTGTGTTGAGGCCGCGCGGAGCCTGTGATCAATCTGTGAAGTGCGTTCCGCGATCGAGCGTGCACGGCGGTCTGAACCCCCGGCGGCGGCGTGTCAACAAGCTATCGACCACTTTAAGCGCGCTTAGCACGGCGTTATCGCTCCATGCTGCAGTATTCGGCCACTAAGAGTGTTCGCAAAGGAGGAACCGATGACGAATCGCTCACCCAAAGGCAGCAGCCCACGTTCGAGCATGTTCACGATCTCGCTGATCCTGGGCCTGCTCCTGATCCCCCTGAGCGCGGTGGCAGCGGCTGCCGTCATCTCGAACGATGAGGCGCCCACGCAGGAGG
This sequence comes from Actinomycetes bacterium, assembly GCA_024640745.1. Lineage (GTDB taxonomy): Bacteria > Actinomycetota > Acidimicrobiia > Spongiisociales > UBA5794 > JAHEEL01. The sequence continues at coordinate 720 of JAHEEL010000079.1, read as the reverse complement.
TCGAGGAGGCTGTTGCCGTCGCCGAGGCTCCGCCGTCCACCGTGACGACCACGGAAGCGCAAACCGCCGAGACCGTCTTCGTCACCGAGCCACCGGCATTCACCCAGGCAGACCTCCAAGCCGCCTGCGGCGCTGAGGGTCTGGACCTCGTTGAGCGGGAAGCCGCTGGGGAGATTACCGAGCTCGAGAAGGCCGCCCTTGACGCCCTTCGGCAGATTTGCGCCACCGAGGGCCTCGAACTCCCCGGTCCACCCACCCCGCCGGCGGTCGTTCGGACGGTCACGGTGGTCGACCCACCATCGAACACAGCGGCCGATCCGACCACAACGACCACGATGGCTGAGGATCCGACGGCGACTCATCACGACGAGGATCACGACGACCATTACGACGACGACCATTACGACGACGACCACGACGACGACCACGACGACGACCACGACGACGATCATCACGAGGACGAGGACGACTAGTGCGCGCTGCTTCCACGTCAACCGCGGCCGGACTTGTTGTGACCGCCATTGGAGTCGTCGCACTCGTCGCCATGTTCGGGGCCACGTCGAGCGCAGAGCCGGCGGCCGTGCCCCCGACCACGACCGCTGCCGCCGAGGTGTCGACGACCATTCCGTCAACGACGACAACCTCTGAGAGGACCGTCGTCGTTGCCGTGCCGGCAGCGACGCCGGAGCTCGCCGGCGTCGGGTCGGCGGTCGGTCGGGT
>JAHEEL010000242.1 GCA_024640745.1 Actinomycetes bacterium | reverse complement strand
GACGGTGCCGAACGGTTGAGCGAGAATCGCCTGGTGGGTTGGACCGCCGCCGCGCCCGATGGTGCCGCCGCGACCATGGAAGAGCCGGAGGGTCACCCCATGCCGAGACGCCACATCGTGAAGCAACCGCTGAGCCTTGTAGATCTCCCACTGCGAGGTAGCGATTCCACCGACCTTGTTCGAATCCGAGTACCCGAGCATCGCCTCCTGCACGTCCCCTCGCAACCGGACCAACTCCCGATAGGGCGCGCTGCTCAGGAGGCCATCCAACACCTCGCCGGATCGCCGAAGCGCGTCGATGGTCTCGAAGAGCGGCACGAAGCCCACGCGCGCCACACCGCCGTGGAGATCGACAAGACCGGCCTCGCGGGCAAGGACGGCTGCTGCCAACACATCACCCTCGTCATCCGTCATAGAGATGACGTATGACTCGATCGCTGTGGCGCCAAAGCGGTCCAAGGCCTCGCGTATGGTGAAGAACGTCTCGAACGTTTCTCGCGAACGCCCCTCGAGCCTCGCGATCGGAGATGCGAGAGGACGTGCGTTTGCCAGCTCTCCGGTCAGCAGCAGCGTTCGCTCCGTCCGATCGAGCGAATCGTATGACACTCCGACGCGATCGTAGAGCTGGCGCAATACGTCGTGGTGCTGCCTGGCATGCTCTCGCACGTCCATCGTTGCGAGATGGAACCCGAAGGCATCGACATTGCGAATGAGGCGCAGTAGCACCCCATCGGCCATGAGGTCGCCGGCGTCGTGCTTCAGCGACCGGCGAAGCACACCGAGCTCGTCGAGCAGATCCTGGCTGCTGCGGTAGTCCTCGCCGGGCACGTGACGCGCACCCTCGGCGTGGCGCCGACGCGTGTTCGCGAGGCGTTGGTGGATGTATGCACACTTCAGCCGGTATGGCTCTTCCCGGTTGAGATCATGGAATCGGCGCCACACCTCTGGGAGCTGGCGACGATCGACCGCCAGTGCCTCAGCAAGCTCATCAGTGACCTCGCGAAGCCTCGACGACGTCGACAACTCGTCGGCGAGGGCCACCACCTGAGTGCTCAGGTTGCGCAATGCGTGGTCGTGTTGAACCTCGAGGATTCGCGTCGTGACTTCGGGAGTCACCGTCGGATTCCCATCGCGGTCCCCGCCGACCCATGTGCCGAACCGGATTCGCGCTCGATCGGAAGCGGCGCGGACACCGAGGCGACCGAGGCCGATGGCGACATCCTCGGCCAAGGCGGGGAGCACGTCGCTCGCCAGCTGGTCGAGGTAGAACATGGCGGACCGCGCTTCGTCGAGCGGCTGCGGACGAGCGGCTCGCAGCTCATCGGTCTGCCAGATCTGATCGATGATCTCGGCTACACGGCGGTCGATTCGCGCCCGCGCGGCAGCCGAGATGTGTTGATCACTCCGTGCCGCAAGGAGATTGGCGATTCGCCCCAACTTGGTGAGCAGCGTCCGGCGAACAGCTTCCGTGGGGTGGGCGGTGAAGACCGGTCGAAGCTCCAGCCTTTCCAGTATGTCTTCGATCAGCTCGATTCCCGGTTCTGCGGCCAGAACACGGTCCACGGTGGCAGCAAACGTGCGGCCTTCGTCGGCGAGCGCGAGGTCGTCGACGCGATGGGTCTGTTCGGCCACATTGGCGAGGTGGAAGTAGGCCGAGAATGCGCGCACCAGATTGATGGCACTGTCCAGGTCGAGCTCATCGAGGACGGACCGAAGCCGAGAGGCGGCATCCGTATCGCCGTCCGTGCGGGTTGCTTTGGTCAGGGCACGGACTTCCTCGACGAGATCCAGCAACTCGGGTCCGTGCTGCCGTTCCAGGGCAGCACCCAGCTGCGCACCGAGCCTGCGGATATCGGCGCGCAGACGGTCGTCGCGGTCGAGGTGGGAGATCTCATCCATGCGGACGGGAGGCTACCCCTCTGCCGGCACGCATTGGGGCGGTGGCTCAGATCACTCCCGCAAGGATCGCGAATGCCGCGTTGAAGAGAGCCCAGGTCGCGATGAAGCCCAGCTTCGGAGCGGTCGCCGGGCCTCCAGTGGCGGACGGAGGGGTGACCCGCAAACCAGCAATGAGCACCCGATGTGCCATCGATCGGAAGACCTGACCGACGAGAGTCGAGGCGGCATAGGCGGCCGGAACGATGATCACCTGGACCGCTATCAGGCCGACAACTTGGTGAATCTCCATCCCATCACCGTATCGGCGCCGTGTGACGGAATCCGAGGAGTGGTGGCGCGCCCGTGAGCCGAGCATCGGCGAGAGGGGGGATCCCACCGAGCCACAGACCCACGGACGCGCCGACTCAAGTCGTCGGAAGCTGCGCATAGCGAATTCTGCGGTCGTTGATCAGTCTGATACGCGTCGCCGACTGTGTCCCCCCGGATGACCCTACGCCCGTGTGGCGGCCCGCGGAGGACAATCTTGCCCATCGGTTTCGTTGCACGCCCTCGCGTTGCCTCTGATTCATGACGCTGAAGGTTGGCTGCCGGCGGCCATGCCGGCGAAATCGTCCCGGCCGTGTTTGCTAGGTTGCCGTGGCACGCAAGCTCAAGGACCGCAACCGATGAAGCTCCTCGTGCTCGGCGGGACCCTCTTCGTCGGTCGCGCCGTTGTCGATCGCGCCCTGGTGCTTGGCCACGACGTGGCCATGTTCAACCGGGGCCGAACGAACCCTGGGCTGTTTCCCGACGTCGAACACATCGTCGGCGACCGCAATACCGATGTTGGCGGACTGACGGGTCGGAGATTCGACGCGGTGATCGACACCTCGGGCTACTACCCCCGGCAGGTGGCGACGGTCGTCGAAGCCATCGGGAACGGCATCGGCCACTACACG
>JAHEEL010000078.1 GCA_024640745.1 Actinomycetes bacterium | reverse complement strand
GGCCTAGTAGGCCCGAGCAATCTCGAGCGCGCGTTCGGCGGAAGGTCCCACCGCTTTCAACCCCGTTTCGGAGGCTGGTTGTCGGCGCACCACGACGCGGCACCAGTCGGCCGCCATACCGCGGATCACCTGGTCGGTGTCTTCCGGACCGAAGCGCCACGCGGCGTACTTCGGCCCCATGAGCTCGACGCGGATGCCCTGCTTCGGATACGTCTCGCCGACCTGGTCGAAGGCGAACGGGAGGCTCTTCTGCCCGAGCCACGCGATGTGACGCAGTCGGGTCGTGTCGGCGAGTGGGTCCTCCTCGTCCTCTTCGAGGTCGTCCTCGGGGATCGGCGTGATGCGTCCGAGCACCGCGGCCTTGATGTCGAGACCGTGCGCCCACGTCTCCATCAGGCGCATCGTCGCAAAGCTCCTGGCGCTCATCTCACCGCAGATCCAGGGGATGCGGTCGGTTGCGAGCATTCGCGAGAGGGCGTCGACGACGTCCGCCCGGCCGTGGCGCCACCACTCGATCACTTCCTGGTGTCGCTGGGGGCGCCCCTCGGCGGGTCCCTTCGCGGTCCACGCATCGAAATCGGTGATGTTCTCCGCGTCGATTCTCGCCTGGCCCTGCTGGATGACCTCAGCCGCAAACCCCTCAACGTGGGCGAGGTGGCTCACCTGGTCCTGGATCGTCCAGCCGGCCGCCGGTGTCTTCTTCTTCCAGTCGCGCGTCGACAAGCTCTGAAGGAACTGGTCCAGGTGCTGCTCTTCGGCGACTAGGTCTGACAGGATCTCCCGCATATCCTGGATTCTAGAGTCACCGCTGTTCCTTCGGTTCGCCCTGGAGCGGCCGGTCCATCCCGTTGAGATGATCGATGAGTCGCCGCAATCGCCCGAATTGGCGGCGATCGAAGCGAAATCGGAGCCGCGGCAGGTCGACGAAGTCATCCGATGTGATCTCGGCGGCCGTCGGCCCAACCTTGGTGATGCGCCCGACACGCACGATGTCGGAGAACCGCTCGTTCAAGTCCTCCACGAATTCGTCGCTCGGCTCGGCAACGAGGCGCAGAATCAGGTCGCCGTCGACATATCGCTGCGAGTGGTAGACGGCATAGAACGAGAGGATCTCGTCGATGGCTTCGTCCAGGTCGGTCGTGACCGTGAACAAGCTGAGGTCGTCCTCCGAGATCATGCCCTGCTCGACGAGCCGGTCGACGAAGCCAACCCACGGATCCCAGAATCCCGTCCCGCTTGCCTCCAGCATGATGACTGGATGAAGATCCGACTTTCCGGTCTGGATCAGAGTGAGCAGTTCAAAGCTCTCGTCGAGCGTGCCGAATCCGCCGGGGAAGAGGACGAACGCGTCGGATTCCTTCAGAAACGTGAGCTTGCGCGTGAAGAAGTACTTGTAGTTGATGAGCCGGCTCTCGTGGACGTAGGGGTTTGCGCCGTCCTCGAATGGCAGGCGAACGCTCACGCCGAACGAGAAGTCGCTCCCGGCACCGCGGTTGCCGGCTTCCATGATCCCCGGGCCCGCCCCGGTTACGACCATCCATCGATGTCGGTCGACCATCCGCTCGGCGAACGCAGCGGCGAGTTCGTAGTTCGGCTCGTGCGGCTCGACGCGGGCCGATCCGAACATCGTGACTTTGCGCACGTCGCGGTAGTTGCGGAAGACCAGAAACGAGTAGCGGAGTTCCTTGAGTGCGTTGTTCATCAGCTTCAGGTCGCCGCGATCGGTTCCGTCGCGCAGCATCTTGACCGCGGTCACGACGAGTTCGCGCACGAGATCCTCGCTGTGCGTGTCTGCCGACTTGGCGGCGAGCGCGACAAGCTCGTCGATCGCCTCACTCAACCGGGCGTCGCCCGCGTCGTATGGTCGCATCGTGGGCCAACCTAATCTCTGGCACCATGATCCACGTTGTTTGGGACTGGAACGGCACGCTGGTCGAAGATCTCCCGGTTGTCGTCGAGTCCGTCAACGCCGCGCTCGACGCCATCGGAGAGGCGCCGATCACGGACGACGACTACCGAGCGAACTACACCCGACCGGTCGAACGCTTCTACGACCAGCTGCTCGAGCGGCCGATCACGGTGGACGAGTTCGCGATACTGGATCGCGTCTTCCATGAACAATACCGGGCGACCCTCGACCGGGTGCCACTCGCCAACGATGCGGTCGAAGCGATCGAGGCGGTGGCAGCCCGCGGTTGGACCCAGTCGATTCTCTCGATGTGGTGGGAGGAGGAGCTGCTCGAGGTCGTGGCCCAGCATGGACTGATCGATCGCATGGCGCTGGTCCAGGGGAACCGGGACGATCCTGGAGGCGAGAAAGCCGGCCACCTCCTGCGCCACTTGTCGGCGCTCCGCGTCGGCCCGGAGTCGGTGGTGATGATCGGAGACTCGATCGACGACGCTGCGGCGGCCGGTGTGGTCGGCACCGCCTGCGTTCTCTACGACGGCGGATCGCATCACGTCGGTGATCTGGTCGGCGTTGGGGTGCCGGTCACCGACTCGCTGGTCACCGCCGTCGAGATCGCTGGCCAGATCGAACGCTGAGTCCCCGGCGGTGCTGCCACGGATTACCGTCGAAAGCCCCTGCCCATAGAGACTCCGGCCCCTATAGGGGGCTCACGCTTGCGGATACGGTTCAGTATGGACCCAGCGGAAGCCGCAAGAGGGGCGTGCTATGGCAGACAAGACCGCCGACCTGGCTGGACCCGGAATCGGTAGCTACGAGGAGCTGGCGACGGCCCTTCCGGATGACTACTCGTCGGCGTTGAGCCATCGCGAGACCATGGAAGCGTTGTTTGCCGTCAAGGCCTATATCGAGGATCACCTCTGCCGCGAGCTCGGCTTGATGATGGTGCAGGTGCCCCTCATCGTCGACGAGAAGAGCGGCGTCAACGACTATCTCGACCGCGACGGGTCGCGCGGGCCGGTCGAGTTTCACATCAGCAACGATCGAGATCTGCACCCGATCAACGCGCAAGTTGTGCAGGCAGCTACGAAGTGGAAGCGCGTTGCGCTCAGCCAATTCGGCATGCAGCCGGGGGAAGGGATCTGCACCGACATGAAGGCCGTCCGCAAGGACTACTTCCTCGACCACGACCACTCGGCGTACGTCGACCAGTGGGATTGGGAGAAGGTGATCCTCCCTGAAGATCGAAACCTCGAGTACCTCACCGACACCGTCCGGCGTATCTGGAAGGTGCTCTATGGAGCCTCACGGCATGCGCTGGATCTCTTCCCGCAGCTCTACGATCCGCGCTATCCCGCGGTCCCCGAGGAGCTCTTCTTCATTCACGCCGAGGATCTCCTCGCTCGGTTCCCTGATCTGCCTCGCAAGCAGCGGGAGACGGCAATCCTTCGGGAGCACCCCGCGGTCTTCATTTACGGCATCGGGTGGACGCTCGAGGACGGCTACCCACACGAGATGCGCGCCGCCGACTACGACGACTGGGTGACGGAAACGGTCTCGGTCGACGGCCGGCCGATGCATGGCCTGAACGGCGACATTCTGGTGTGGAACCCCGTGACGAAGCGTCGGCACGAACTGACCTCGATGGGAATCCGGGTCACGAAGGAAACACTCGTCAAGCAACTCGAGATGACGGGCCAGCTCGACTTTCTCGATCTGCCGTATCACCAAGCCATCATGAATGACGAGATACCGCTGTCGATCGGCGGTGGCATCGGTCAATCCCGGACGTACATGTACCTCCTCCGTAAGGCGCATCTCGGTGAAGTGTCGGTAACGGTGTGGCCGCAGGTCTTGAAGGACTTGTGCGCGCAGCGAAACATCTACGTACTGGAGTAGCCGGGCCCGCTGGGTTTCGTCCGCCCCGTCGAGTGCGCGACGAGGAACAACCGACTGAACGGGAGCGTGACGGAGCTGTTGTGGTCGGGTGGGTAGGCCACCCGGTACCGTTCTCGGCACTCGCCGGCGAATCGTTCCCGCTGCGCCGGGGTGAGGCGATCAAGTACCGGTCGCAGGATCGACCCGGTGACCCACGTCCAGACGGGGTCTTCTCCGCTGAGCCGGTGGTAGTACGTCGTGCGCCATGCGTCCACCGCCGCCGGCTGGAGCCAGCGCACGTAGTCGTCAACCGTAGAGAGACGGTCGCGGAGGAGAGCGCTCCGGGCCGCATCCGGCCAGCCACCAGAGTCGAGCACCTCGGCCGGGATCCGGTGCGTTGGTTCCGCCCAGTTGTCGGGCATCTGCGCGGCAAACACGCCGCGATCCGACACATACGATCGAAGCCGCCGGAACAGTGAGCGATGATCGTCGATCCAGTGGAGGGCCGCGTTCGAGTAGATCACGTCGAGGGGCGCATCGGAAGCCCACGTCGAGATGTCCTCGACGCTCCACGTTCCGCTCGAGTGATGCGAGCGCGCTCGATCGACCATGTCGGGTGACGAATCGATGCCGATGACCTGCGCGTCTGGCCATCGTTGCGTGAGCAGGACGGTGAGGTCGCCCGTGCCGCAGCCGAGGTCGACGATTCGGCGAGCATCGATGTCGGGAATCCGAGCAAGGAGCTCGATTCCCGGACGGGTCCGGTGGCTCGCAAACCGGAGATAGCGGTCGGGGTCCCACGACATGTCGATAGCGTATCCGGGTCGCTTCCGGTGGGTGGGTGGTGTGTGTTGGATGGTGGTGGTTGGTCAGGGTGGGCTGTGGTTGGGGGGTCGGGTGAGGCCGTGGCCGTGGATGGCGATGTGGTGGTGGAACCAGCAGACGGTGGTGAGGTCCGCCGGGTCGGTGTGGCCACCGTCGGCCCAGGAGGTGATGTGGTGGATCTGGAGCCGATACCGGCTGGTGCAGCCTTCGATGGTGCAGGCGGCGCCGTCGCGGTGCAGGATCGCCCGGCGCAGCCGCGGCGGGATCACCCGGCTGCGGTGTCCGTAAGCGAGCGGGATCCCGTCTTGGGTGGTGGCGGCGACCTCGACGAACCCGTCGCAGAGGATGCCTTGGAGCGCGGCGGGTCCGAGTTGGGGTCCGGCTTCGACGGTGACGCCGGCTTCGCCGTTGGTTGCGGCGGCAGCCGACGCGTTGACGAAGGCCGACACCAACGGGCTGTGCGTGTCGATGCTGGCGCCGTCGCTGCCGGTGAGGGTGTCGAGGCTGATCGCCCACAGCGCATCCGCCCACCGCATCCCCCTCGTGGCGAGATGCTCCGGGTTCTGCGGGAGGGTGTCGGCCTTGTGGTCCAACGCGTCGACCAAGACCCGCCCCGCAGTGGCGGGGAGTTCGCCGTGGATCCGCCACGACGACGCGTCCAAGTTCGCCTGGACCACCACATAGCGACGCTCGAACGACTCGCGTTCCTTCCCCGTCGAGATGCGATGCCTCCGCGCCGCGGTCACCAACGTCGTGTCGGGGGCGACATCGAGCCGCCCGGTCACCCACTCCGCCAACGACCGGCACCCATCCGCCATGGGGGTTTGCCGCCGGTCGATCTCACGGACCAGCCGCATCTGCGCAGCACGGACGCCGGCGATGATCGCCTCACCCTCGAGCAGCGTCTGCTCAATCCGATCCGTCGTCAACGTCGTCGTATCGACTGAAGCAACCGCGTACGCCACCGACCAAGGGAGACGAAAGACACGAGACACGAGACACGAGACAAGGGACACGGCCGATGGGCTGTCTCGGGTCTAGCGTCTCGGGTCTAGCGTCTCGAGTCTCGGGTCTGGGAGGCAAAGACCTACGAGACGGCCCGTCGGCGCGACTAGAGCAGGTCGGTGGACTCGAGGACTTGTGAGTTGTAGAACGTTGCCAGGTATTCGAGTGCGTGTTCCTGAGCGTCGTCGTAGCGGTCGCCGGTCATCGGCTCGAACATGCACGTTGCGTCGGAGACGACGGCGACCTCGATACCCCGGAGGAAGGCGTCGTAGGTGGTGTGTCGACAGCAGCAGTTGGTGTGCTGGCCCACGATCACCATCTTCCCGATGTTGTGCACCCGGCACGTGGCATCGAGGTCCGTATCGGTGAATGCCGAGTAGAACCGCTTCGGCACCACGATGTCATCGCCCTCCGGCGTGAGGCCGGGGACGACTTGGGCGCCCGGCGACCCGGCGAGGGCGTGCTCGCCGAACACCTCGAACTCGATGTCGCCTGGCTGGTGCGCGTCGTTGGCGTAGACGACGACCCAGTCGTCACGACTACGGGCGGCGCCGGCAAGTCGGTCGATCGTCCCAATGATCGGCTCGGCGGCCGGATTGGCCAAAGTCCCATCGACGAAGTCGTTCAGCATGTCGAGGACGACGAGAGCGGTCTTCATTTTGTAGCTCCTCTGGTCTCTTGTCTCTTGTCTCGGGTCTCTTGTCTCGGGTCTGTCAATCGCGGTAGTTCACGAATTGCAGGGGGACGCGGAAGTCGAGAGCTTTGATCTCGGCGATGACGGCCTGCAGATCGTCGCGTTTCTTGCCCTGGACGCGCAGCTGATCGCCCTGGATCTGCGCCTGGACCTTCAGCTTCATATCGCGGATGTCCTTCGCCAGGGCCCTGGCGTCGTCCTGGCTGATGCCTTGATTCAGCGTGAAGTCTGCCCGGGCGCGGCCACCGCCGACCGGTTTGATCTCGCCGCCGGAGATTGCCTTCAACGATACTTTGCGCTTCACGAGCTTGGTCTTGAGCACGTCGATCGCTGCTTCGACGCGGTGGTCGGTGGCCGACTCGACGGTGATCCCATCGTCGGCAAGTGCGATCGTGGTGTCGGTGCCCTTGAAGTCGTAGCGATTGACGACCTCGCGCATCGACTGATCGACGGCGTTGCGGACCTCCTGAAGGTCTACCTGGGAAACGATGTCGAATGACGGCATGGGTTGTCTCCTATTCCGAGAAGGGCCGGCCGGCCGGCCCACGTCGCACGACGGCCGCCCAGACCGTTTCATAGTGATCGCGATCGTACGGATCGATGTGGGGCAGGACGAACTCATCCCACGACCGGCGCAGCGGGTCCTCTGCAGCGGCGTACATGTCGAGGCCTGCGGGGATCCGATCGAGGACGGTCCGCAAGCTCATCGGCGTTTCGACGCGGGTCCGCGAATCGCCGGACACGAACGACTCGTTGATCTCGACGGCGAGCTTCGCCATGAGTTCGACGATCTCGACCGAGAGCGTCGGATGGCGTCGTTCGATCATCACCCGCAGATCGTCCTCGGCCGGGAACTCCTTCTCCCAGATGATCCACCGGTCCGCGAATGCCTTGTTCAGTGTTTGCGTCCCGGCGTAGTCGCGGAGATCCGTCGGATTGAGGGTTCCGAAGATTCGCACGTCGTCGCGGAGCCTGACCATCTCCCCGGTCTGGAGTTCGAGTGCCTGGTGGCGGTCGAGCAGGCCGTGGAGCGCGAACAAGGTCTCGGCACCGGCGGCGTTCAACTCGGAGAGATTCACGAGCGCAGGTCCGCGAAGCGCGCGGGTGATATCACCGTCCTGCCAGCGGCTCTCGGTGCCGCCCTTGCCGTCGCCGTGGAGCTTGACCGAGCCGATGAGGGTGATGTCGCGTACCTCGCCGGTGAGCGGTATGCGGTAGTAGGGGAAGCCGAGCAGTGCGGCGAATTGCTCGAGATCGTGGTCCTTCCCGGTTCCCATGTGTCCGCGAAGGGCGAGGTGGAGGGCGATCTCGGAGAAGCGGCGCTGGCGCACCTGTTCGAGGGCGGCGAGCCGGTACAGCATGCCGAGGTCGACGTAGTAGGGATCGGCGACCGGGATGTGGCCGATGCGCACCTCGGCGTCCGGCAGATCGGAAGGAACTGTTGCCTTCTCGAGGGAGATCGGTGGCCCGATCCCGAGCGGGTCTTCGAACGTGACGGTCTTTGCCATGGTCTCCTCAGTTTGCGTTGTGGGTGAGTTGTTCGGTCGCGAGCGTCCACCAGGTCTCTCCGCCCTCGTCGGCGATCGACCGGAAGAGTGCAGAACGGACGCCGTCGACCATCGCCGCAGCAAGGGTCTCCGGTTGCTCCACGACCTGGTTGCGTTCGTAGGCGGCCTGCACCGTCTCGTCGCCGATACCGATGCCGAGCACCATGGTCCCGCCTCGCTCGATCGACACCGCCGTTTCGGCGAGCGCCTCGACTGAGCCGCGGGTCATGCCGTCTGCAAGCACGACGATGATCCGGTGCGAGACGTTGCGGGCCGCCAGGCGCTCTGCGGCGTGGGCGAGGTTGTATTCGTCGACGTTGGCCGCCTTGTCGAACATCGAGATCGGTGGCGCCATAGATGGGTCGAGCCTGGTCTCCTTCGCTGCCTCCTGGGGAGCCGCGGCCATCCAGAACAGGCCGGCGAGCGTGTCTTCGGCGGCGCGCCAGCGTGCGGGGAAGGACTTGACGAGATAGTGGTTGACGGTGCGGGTGAGGCGCTCCGCGGAGCCGCCTTGGCTCCGTCGCAGGGCGCCGGTGGCCGCGCCGCGTCGCTCGGTGAACGTCCGTTCGGTATCGCCGGCAGCGGCGACAAAGCCCCGATTGAAGATTGCCACTTCGAATTCGATCTGCAGCTCGTCGGAGAGCCGTGCAAGGGTCCACGCGCCCAGGGTGGCGGCGGCAAGCGCCCACGGGCGCTTCCGGCCGGCGCGAACGTCGCGCGGTTGCAGCATGGATGCGGAGCCGTCGACGAGCAGGCTGACGCCGTACGAACGGCGATTCGGCAGATCACGCCGCTCGAACATGCGCTCGTAGAGTCCGGCGCCGAGCAGGAGCGGCGTGTAGGGCGACAGGTCTCCCGCATCGAATCCGGACCGCAGGCCGCGTCGTTGGTTGGCGAGGAAGAGTGGATACAGCTCGCCGGATACCCGTCGCTGGGCAACGCCCCACTCGCGGGCTGCGGTCTCGAGCATGTCGCGCCCCTGCGCGGCAAACCGCCGGAACTCGATCGGGAAGTCGGCGACGACGAGCTTGCCGGCCTGGCCCGTGGGGAGATAGACCGTCGGGGCGGTTGAGATCTTCATGAGCTGGTCGGTGGCAGGGTCACCCGCCTGGTCGACATCGCCGTGCTTGCCGTGTTCGGCGCTCACCGTCTGCGCGGCCTGGCGCGTCTCCTCGTAGCGGTCGCGGTCGGCAAGCGGCGGGGTGACGACTCGCACTGCATCAACCCCTTCCACGATCATCGATTGATCCGCCTCCATCTCCCCTTTGCGGCCTACCGGGGAGTTGGTTGCGGCTCCCTCCGTGAGGAGGCCGTGCATGCGCGCGACTTCGACGAGTTGTAGGGCAACCCCGGCGACCGCCCACGGATCGTCGAGGTCGGGGACGATCTCGACGAAGGGAGCGGCGTCGTCGATCGCGAGTGCGACGTGCGGTGCGACGCGGCGCTGGAGGTCGTCGCGTGAGAAGTAGTCGCCGACCATGAGGAAGCAAGCGAGCGCGAACTGACCCAGCGGCCGGGCGTTCGCCGAGGCGCCGGGTACGGCGGCACGGTACAGATCGGAGAGCACGGAACGGGCCCCGGGGAACTGGGAGAGGTGCGCCCGCTCCTGTCGAGCATCCTCGACCGAGAGGAACATCGCCTCGGCCGCGGGGCCGGCAACGGTGCTGAGCGCATCGAGGACGGTGACCGCACCGGAGGACGGTTCGGGATCGGGCACGTCGTAGATCTCGTCGACATCTTCGTCTTCGAATGCCTCGGTGTCCGGCTCGATCCAGTCGTACGAGGTGAGCTCGGCAAGCGGTGGGGCCTCCGTCCCTTCATCCTCGAGCGAGCGGCGATGAGCGAGCCATGATTCTGGGATCGGTCGCACCTCGTCGAGGTCGGTCGCAATCAAGTGAATGGCCTCATGCAGTGCAGAGGTGAGCGCAACCTCGGTCGGGGTCACGGGAGCGCTTCGGGCGTACGCGGCCTGGAACAC
>JAHEEL010000077.1 GCA_024640745.1 Actinomycetes bacterium | reverse complement strand
CGAAGCCGCCGCGCGCGCCTACTCGCGCACCGAGGATCCAACCGCCTCGGGACTCAAGAACGTCGTCGAATCGGTTGTTGCCGAGAAGGTGGACGATGGGCAACTCGACCATTCCCAGCTCACCTTTGGCGATCTCACTCGAATCAAGGCCGAGCTGGTGCGTGCGCTGATGGGCTACTACCACGCCCGCGTGCCGTACCCCGGATTCCCCGGACCCAAAGTCGTGGAAGGGAGTGCCGCCGTCGCCCTGCCGACGTCGGGCGCCCCTGATCCGGTCACTGCGGATCCATCCAGCGAGGCACCTGGGTGAACGTCCTCTTCGCCGACGAACAGGACCAGCCGATCGTCACCGATGAGCTGTTGATGCTCGCCGAAATGGTGCTGGAAGTCGAAGGACTCGATCAGGACACCGGCGTGGCGCTCGTCCTGATCGATGAAGAATCGATGACGGAACTCAACGAGACGCACATGGGGAGGGAGGGCGCAACGGACGTGCTCTCGTTTCCGATCGAGACGGCGGTGCCCGGATCACCCCCGCGGCCGGTCGCCGGCGGCCCTCCGATCGAGCTCGGGGACGTCTTCATCTGCCCGACCGTCGTGCATCGCAACGCCGAGGAACGTGAGGTTTCGTTCGAGGATGAGCTCGCGCTCATGGTGGTGCACGGCCTGCTGCACTTGCTCGGCTGGGACCACGAAAAGGAGCGAGATGCCGTGCGCATGGAAGCTCGCGAACGGCAGCTGCTCGCTCGGGTCGGTAGAGTGAGACCGTGATCGCCGTCGCGTTCGCCTTTTCCGCAGCACTGATCCTCCTGACCGCCATCGTGCGCGGCGCCGGCGCGACCCTCGTCAGAACACCGAGAGCGGACGCCCTGCACGACGCCGGCGAGGGCGACCATCGCGCACAGATCGTCGCCGATCTCCTTGAAGACCGTCCACGAATCCAACCCGCACTCGGCACCGTTGTCACCACACTGTTGATCCTCGCCGTGATCCCCGCAACCTGGGCATTGGCCCGACTCCTCTCGGGATGGCACTTGGCGGTGGTCTATGCGGTTGCGACCGCGCTCATCGTGCTCCTGTCGGACCTCGTCCCGCGAACAATCGGCAGGTCGAGGCCCCGGTCGTTCGCCTACCGGTTCTCGCGATTGCTTGCAATCGCTATTCACCTCGGCGAAGCGGCGAACGACCTCGTATCAGACGACGAAGACGAGGAGGAGGAGGAGGAGGAGGAGGGCCACGACGAGCGCGAGCTCATCTCGTCGATCATCGAATTCGGTGACACGATCGTACGCGAAGTGATGGTTCCCCGAACCGACATGGTGACACTACCCGCGACGGCGTCGACCGACGACGCGGTCGATCTCGTCCTCGAAGCTGGTCGATCCCGTATCCCCCTCACGGGTGAGAACATCGACGACATCGTCGGGCTGCTGTACGCCCGAGATCTCCTAACGCTCTACGACCAGGCGGCGCCGCCCCGCCCGGCGAAAGATCTTGCGCACGACGCCTACTTCGTGCCGGAGACGAAGGCAATCTCCGAGCTTCTCCGTGAGATGCAGGCGAAGCAGCAGCACATGGCGATCGTCGTTGACGAATTCGGGGGGACGGCCGGCGTCGTCACCATCGAGGACCTCATCGAAGAGATCGTTGGCGAGATCGTCGATGAGTACGACGAGGAGGAGACCATGGTCGTGCCGCTCGGCGAGAAGGCGTATCTCGTCGATGCTCGACTCGATGTCGACGACCTGGCCGACACGCTCGACGTCCGGTTCCCCGAAGAGGAATGGGACACCGTCGGCGGTCTCGTCCTCGGGCTCGCCGGGCGCGTGCCCGACGTCGGCGAGTCATTCGAGTACGGCGATGTCGTGCTCACCGCCGAAGAGGTCCAGGGGCGGCGGGTCTCGCGCGTGCGAGTTGCCCGCCGGTGACCGCCGCCGGATTCGTCTCGGTCGTCGGTCGCCCGAACGTCGGCAAATCAACCGTTGTCAACGCACTGGTCGGGGAGAAGATCGTCATCACGTCGCCGCGGCCCCAGACCACGCGCAACACGATTCGCGGGGTGGCGACGAACGCTGAAACGCAACTGGTGCTGGTCGACACGCCCGGTCTCCACAAGCCACGCAACATTCTCGGGGAACGCCTCAACACGCTTGTCTACGGGTCGATCGCAGAGGCGGATGCCGCCTTGTTCGTGCTCGACGCCGCGCAGCCCATCGGCCCGGGAGATCGGCTCATTGCGGAGCGCCTTGCGGAATCCGGGTCGCCGGTGGTCGTGGCCGTGAACAAGACCGACCGGGCCTCGCGTGCGGAGATCCTCGGCCAGCTCGAACGGGCGGGGGAGTGGGACTTCAACGCCTTTGTTCCCATCTCAGCCCTGCGGGGCGACGGAATCGAAGCGGTGCGTGACGAACTCGAGCCGCTCATGCCGGAGGGTCCGTTCTTCTTCCCTCCCGACATGTCGAGCGACCAGCCGGATCGGTTCCTTGCTGCCGAACGGGTCCGCGAGAAGTATCTGGCCCGGCTCCGCGAGGAGCTCCCGCACTCACTCGCCGTCGTCGTCGACGATATCGAAGAACGTGACAGTGGGTCGCTCTACATCGCGGCGTCGGTGTACGTCGAACGAGCGTCTCAGAAGGGCATGGTGATCGGCAAGGGCGGCGAGCTGATCAAGGCCGTCGGCGAGGAAGCCCGCCGGGAACTCGAGCATCTGTTCGGTGTCCCGATCTACCTCGATCTGCGCGCCAAGGTCGAGAAGGATTGGCAACGCAGAGACGAGACGCTGGACCGGCTGGGGTTCTGAGGTAGACGCAAGACGGGAGACACGGGGCCCGAGATCGGACCCATTGCCTCAAGTCTTGTGTCGAGCGTCGCTGGTCTCACCGTCGCTCCCGAGTTACGAGGAACCGCGGCGGTACGCTGCGAGCTATGGCCCTCTACAACGATACGGGGATCGTGCTGCGGTCGTATTCGTTCGGGGAGGCGGACAAGATCGTCGTCCTGATCAGCCCCAATCGGGGCAAGCTGCGTGCGGTAGCCAAGGGAGTGCGCAAGACGAAGAGCCGGTTCGGCGGCCGCCTCGAAACGTTCGCGCACGTTGATCTCGTGCTCTACGAAGGACGGAATCTCGACACGATCACCCAGGTCTCGATGATCGAGGCGTTCACCACGATACGCGCAGACCTCAACCGGGTCGTGACCGCCGGCACGATGATCGAGGTCGCCGATGTCGTTGCACAGGAGGACGAACCGGCACGTCGACTCTTCCTCCTCCTGCAGCGGGGCCTGCGCGCGCTCGACGGTGGTGCTCCGCATCCGGATCTCCTGACGGCCTATCTCCTCAAGGCAGCCGGGATCATGGGTGTGGCACCCGCCCTCGAGCATTGCGCCGGCTGCGGCTCAGAGGGGCGCCTCACGCGGTTCAGCTTCGCGGCGGGCGGTGCACTGTGTGAACGGTGCCGTACGCCCGGTTCCTACGCCTTGCGCGCCGGCGTCACGGGCTACCTTGCGTCGGCAGCGGCGTCGGATCTCGCGCTCCTGCCGGAGCCCGATCCGGCCATGACCGGTGAGGCGCTCGGTGTGACACGCCGATTCGTCGAATACCACCTCGAACGGCGACTCGACTCCATGGCGTTGCTCGATGCCTGAGCGTTCGCCCACCGTCGATCCCGAACGGCTCCCGCGCCACGTGGCGATCATCCTCGACGGCAACGGCCGTTGGGCCAATGCCCGCGGACTGCATCGCACGGCGGGTCACGCGCAGGGCGAACCGGCCCTGTTCGACGTGGTACACGGCGCGCTGGAGCTTGGACTCGAATGGCTCACCGTCTTCACCTTCTCGACCGAGAACTGGAACCGGGACGCCGACGAAGTGGCATTTCTCATGGAGTTCAACGTCGACCTGCTCGAGCGCAGGCGGGACGAACTCGACGACCTCGGAGTCCGGGTCATCTTCATCGGCGACCACGATGACCCGCGTATTCCGCCGGCTGTGCTCGATCGGATGCGGATCGCAGAGGAGCAGACGGCGGACAACATCAGGCTCACCATGGTGTACGCGTTCAACTACGGGGGTCGAATCGAGATCGCGCACGCTGCCCGGAGGATCGCAGCAGCGGCGGCATCCGGAGCGCTCGATCCCGCCGACGTCGATGAATCATCCGTGGCCGCCCGGCTGTACCTGCCCGAGATGCCCGATCCTGACCTGCTGATTCGGACGTCGGGAGAGCAACGCATTTCGAACTTCCTGCTCTGGCAGGCTGCATACACCGAATTCGTCTTCACCCCGGTCCTCTGGCCCGACTTCGATCGCGCCGAGCTCGCAAGGTGTATCGCGGAGTACCAAGCGAGAGACCGGCGATTCGGCGGAGCCATCGACGGCATCTAGACCCGAGAGGGGAGACAAGAGACCCGAGACCCGAGACCCTGAACCCGAGAGGCGGCGCGTTCTCTCGTGTCTTCAGTCTTTGCTGGGTTAGCATCCCTGTCCATTCGCTTCGCTGTTCCCCGACTGAGAGAGACCCATGCCTGCCGACTTCGACACGATCGTCAACCTCGCCAAGAAGCGCGGCTTCGTCTTCCAATCTTCGGAGATCTACGGCGGCATCCGGTCGGCCTACGACTACGGACCGCTCGGCGCCGAGCTACTCCGCAATGTGAAGGATCAATGGTGGCGATCGATGGTCCAGATGCGAGACGACATCGTTGGTATCGACAGTGCCGTCATCCAGGCGCCAAGCGTGTGGGTTGCCTCCGGGCACCTCGCCTCGTTTTCGGATCCGCTCGTCGAATGTCGCGAGTGCCACAATCGGTTCCGCCTCGACAAACTGGAGAACTTGAACCAGTGCCCGACGTGCGGGTCGAAGGAGTCGTTCACCGAGCCTCGCGAGTTCAACCTCATGTTCCGCACGAACATGGGGCCGATCGAGAACGACGACAACGCCGTGTATCTGCGTCCCGAAACGGCTCAGGGCATCTTCATCAACTTCGAGAATGTCCGGCGCACCGCGCGCAAGCGGATTCCGTTCGGCATAGCGCAGGTCGGCAAGTCGTTCCGCAATGAGATCACGCCCGGCCAGTTCGTGTTCCGGACCCGGGAGTTCGAGCAAATGGAAATGGAGTTCTTCTGCCATCCCGACGAAGCCGACGAGTGGTTCCGCTACTGGATCGACGAGCGGCGCAACTGGTACATCGACCTGGGAATGAACGAGGAGAACCTTCAATTCCGCGAACACGAGCAAGACGAGCTTTCGCACTACTCGTCGGGGACCTACGACGTCGACTACCGGTTCCCGTGGGGTTGGGATGAGCTCGAAGGCATTGCCAACCGGACCGACTTCGATCTCAAGGCGCACGCCGAGTATTCGGGCGAGGACCTCACGTACTTCGACCCTGTGACGAATGAGCGCTTCTATCCCTACGTAATCGAGCCGGCCGCAGGGGCGACGCGCACGACGTTCGCCTTCCTCATCGACGCGTACCACGAGGAGGAAGTGCGTGGCGAGCAGCGGGCGGTCCTCAAGCTCGACGCTCGGTTGTCTCCCGTGAAGGTGGCGGTGCTGCCGCTCTCGAAGAAGGACGATCTCGTGGCGACGACGAACCGCGTTGCCGATCTGCTCCGCCCTCTTTGGATGACGGAAGTCGACATCACCCAATCGATCGGTCGGCGCTACCGCCGCCAGGACGAGATCGGAACACCGTTGGCGGTCACCATCGACTTCGACACGCTTGACGACGATCAGGTGACGATCCGCGACCGCGACACGATGGACCAAGACCGCATCCCGATCGAGAACCTCGTGACCTACCTGGCGGAGCGCCTGCCGAACTAGGGGGGAGGCTGGTCCCGCCGATCGATGTCGGTCCCCGAGGGAGGCGTCGGGAAACCTGACGACGAGATACGAGATGCTAGACAGAAGACAGCCGAGGCGGCGTCTGGTGTCTTGTGTCTGGCGTCTTCGGCCTAGATCAACCGGCCGCCGCTCACGTACAGGTTTCTCACCAGCGCGTCGATGCCGATGAGCGTGCCGGTGAAGGTCACATCGCGACCAGCTTCGAGGCTGCCCACGGCGGAATCCGGGAGTGCGACGACCGCGCTCACCACCGTGTTGCCGAACAGATCGTTCTCGAGTGATGCAATGTCGATGACGGCCTTCGCGTAGGGACCGTCGCCGAGGATCCGGTCGTGCTCCACCACTTTCGCTCTCCGCACCTTGCCGCTCCACCGCACCGATCGTCCCACGTAGGTCGTGTTGAAGAGATCCGCGGTCTCGAAGCTGAGGCGATTCTCCCCGAAGAGATCGGTGGCAATGGCGAAGGGATCGCGATCGACCTCCACTTCTGCCCCGGCCGTCTCGTCCGATGCTGCCTTGTCGATGGCGGTCGGCGGCGGCCCGGCTCGGTCGGCCGCCTCCGGCGGCGAAGGAGCCGACCGTGGCGGTGCGGGCGTTTGGGCGCTCGGGCGGCTGCGCGTGTGTTTCGACCACCCGGCGATCTCGACGTCGGCGGGCAATTCCCCGGCCAGGGCCTTGAAGATCCGGCCGGCAATGTCGACCGTGCCGGCAGCCGCGAGGGCTTCTCCCACCGAAAGCCGAGAGTCCACCGACGCTCGGGACTCGGCGGCTAGGGCGTGCGGTTCCGGCACCGTCCCCTGCAAGCGCTCCTCCACCAGTTCGGTGAGCGCGGCCGATTCTGTCGAATCGGCGAGGACCGTCGCTACGGATGCGAGCCTGCGGAGGGTGGAGACCAGCACCTCGGCATCTCGAACGGTCGCTTGGTGATCGATCACAATCCGGTCGTCCATGACGACGACGTTGGGATGGACGGCGATGAGGCGGTTCAGGGCCATCGTGATGCCGGAGTTGAGAAATGCCCGTGCGGCGCGCGGATCGGCTGCTTGGACGATGAACGTCTCGTCGAACGTCGGATCGCCGATCTCGATGTCCTGGCTCCCGAGCACCTTGAGGAGCCGGCCGATTCCCGACTGACGTGAGAGGCGCAACCCGATCCCGATCGCACGAAAGGTGACCGTGTATCGCGTGTAGCGCGAGGAGTTCTTGCCGCTGCTCTTTGTGTAGCTGTGGATCTCGGCATCGTGGCCCTCGATGTCCCCCGAGATCGTCGGGCCCCTGCGCATCGTGCCCGGTGCGAACGAGAAGCCGAGCCGTTCGGCGGCCATCTGCCATGCCGCGTTCATTGCGTCGAGTTGCCGCTTGGAGGCAACGACCACGATCGCCGCGATGAGCAACCCAACTACGACGAAGAAGATCCAGAACGGGAACGCATCCACGATCCGAGTGTACCTGCCCGCTCAGGGCCGGCCGGGGAGTGGCGGGGTTCGCCCTTCGAAGTAGGTCGCCAGTACGACCAGCGTGCGGCTGCGCCCCGGAACGTGGGCGCGAATCTCGTCGAGCACCTCGCCGAGGTGATCTGATGACCGAGCCCGGACGGTCAGCAGGAGGTCGAACTCGCCGGTGACGGCGTAGCAACTCTGCACGTAGGCGAGGTCGGCGATCGATGCGGCAACCTCCGCAAGGGGACGGTTGCCGGGTGCTTCGACGCTCACCAGCGCGGTTACGGGCAGACCTACGGCCTCCCAATCGATCACCATGCGCGTGCCGGCGATGACGCCGCGCTCGGTGAGTCGCCGCACTCGCTGGTGCACGGTCGTGGTTGCGAGTCCGGCGCGCTCGGCGATCTCGCGATAGGGCGTGCGCCCATCCTTCGCCAAGATCGCGATGATTGTGCGATCTATGTCATCCATGAGTGATATTCTTTCACAATTGTTGGAATATCGACGTAATATGTTCGTTACATGACGCAAGGCCATCGAAGAAGGAGCGTGCCCGATGCATCCCTACGCGGTGCTTGAAATGAACCGATTCCGCCAGGCCGCCGCAGCCGCCGTGCACGCAAAGCGAGCCGGGCGGTAGGTCCCGACCGACGAGGACACCGCGATGCGGTGTCCTCGCTCTTCTGGTCATTGCGTTTCGGCGTAGGCGGGCGGACCGATCCGCGTCCCGGTGTCGGTGGCCAGCGGAACCTGTGGCATCGACCCGTGGAGACCCTTCCAGACCGCGAACATCGTGGCGGCCGCATCGAGCAGGACTGCGTCACCGTCGGATACCGACGGTCCCGGCGCCGCCGATGCCAGATCGAAGTTGCGGTCAAACGTCGCCGTGACGGCAGGTGAGGTGTACTCGACGGTTCCGTTGATCGAAAGCCGGTGCGTTGCTCCGTCGAACTTCGACAGCACCACGGTGGCGTCACCGTCGCGTCTCACCATGAAGGCATTCGACGACTCGGCATCGAATTCCTCCTGATTCAGATACAGGCGCGGCTTGTCCCGATATGGCTCGCCGGAGGTGGGGCACGCGGTCACGCAGTTTCCACACTCGTTGCAGAAGTCAGAAAGCACCGCAATCTGATACGGCTGATCGACCCGGAACGGGACCCGACTGTGCTCGACAAGTGTTCCGCCCTCGACGAGGAACGAAGGGAGGTCGACGGTGAACGGATCGGTCTGATAGGTCATCAGCGCCAGATTCGGGCACACGCCGACGCACAGGCTGCAGATGGTGTCGCAGTCGACGCACCGGCTCGCCTCGGCCTGGGCCTCGGCGGTCGTGTACGTGAGAATCGTTTCGTTGAAGTTGTTCCGCACCGTCAGCGGTGTGTGCTTCACCGGAACCCGATACTCGCGGTGTGCGCGGCGCATCACGAGATTCGGAAGGTCGTCGGTGGTCGGGATCACAGCCGTGGGCTCGTGGATCGCCGCGCTCATCGCAGCTGCAACCATCGCTGCGGCGGCTCGCTGCCCATCCGCGGCCGCTTTGACGATCGAAGAAGGTCCTTCCGCCGCGACGTCGCCTCCGGCGTAGACGCCCGGGATCGACGATTCGAGTGTGACGGGATCGACCTCGATGTAGCCCCTTCGGGTGAGTGCGGGCGTTTCGTCGCCGAAGAAGTCGAGCATCGAGTGCTGGCTGATCGCAAGAATCAGGGTGTCCAGCGGAATCTCGAACTCGGAATCGTCGACATCGTGGGGGATCTTGCGCCCCGACGCGTCTCGGTCACCGCGGTACTCGGTTCTCGTGGCGATCAGGCCGGCCAGCTTGCCGTCCTCGGTGTGGAGGGCGTGAGGATTGGCGAGTTCCTCGATGGTGATGCCCTCTTCGATGCACGCGTCGACTTCTTCACGGTCGGCCGGCATCTGATCGATGGTACGCCGATAGATGATCGCGACATCCGTCGCTCCGACGCGCCACGCGGACCGGGCACAGTCCATCGCCGTGTCACCGGCTCCGATGACGCCGACCCTTGGTCCGACCGGAATCGGGTTCTCCTCGCGCACGCTTCTCAGGAACCGGAGCGCGTCGATGACGCCCTCGCTGTCTTCGCCTTCCACCCCGAGGTACTTCGGGAGTTGAGCGCCCACCGCGACGAAGATCTGCTCGTAGCCGTCCTTCCGCAGATCCTCGAGGGTGAAGTCCTCCCCGGCGGTCTGGCCGTAGCGAATCTCGACCCCCAGCTCGTCGAGGATCGCCATGTCTTGGTCGATCTGCTTCTGCGGGAGGCGGTACGCGGGGATCGCCCCTCCGACCATTCCACCCGGGTAGGGATGTGCCTCGAAGACGGTGACGGACGCTCCGGCGAGCGCCAGGTCCTGGGCTGCCGCGATTCCGGCCGGGCCGGCGCCGATGATGGCGACCTTGGCTGTGATTCCGGCGGTCCGCTCGGGGACGCGGGGCCATGCCTCGTGGGACATGATGAACCGCTTCATGTCGCGGATGGCGAGCGGCTGGTCGAGGTGGGTGCGGATGCACGTCGTCTCGCAGAGGTGGT
>JAHEEL010000241.1 GCA_024640745.1 Actinomycetes bacterium | reverse complement strand
ACCTACCAACCTTCATCAAGAAGAGCGAGATGAGCCGCACTCGAAGACGTCAAACCAGCGACCAACACCCGGGCGGTGGTTTCAACTCAGCCATCGGCTCAGCCATCGGCATCGATGGAACCGATCCACATGGCGTTGACTTCGCTCAGGTATTCGCCGGTGGCTCCCAAGGCGAGCACTCGGTTCTTGAGTGTGAGCACCTTCCATACAGCGGGTCTGTGGCCCTCGAATGCCGGATCCTCGGGGTCGTGTCGTGCCCACGTGGTTCCGTGATCGGCCGAGGTCCACAGGGCGAGCGCGGAGTCCTGGGCTGCAGCAACGGCGCCCTCCTCGTACCAGGCGATCGATGCGCCGGGCGGAGGAAGCGAGGTCCACTCCGAGTCCCGATTGTCCGACAGCGACCATTGCGCCCCGTCGGTCGATCGCCACATTCCGTTCCAGCCGAAGCCGATCAGGCTGTCGTCCTCGGGGTCGACGACCACGGAAGCAATGATGTACTCGTCCCCGAACTGATCGAGATCAGTCAGCGTCCAATCACGGCCATCGACGGACACCCAGACGGCGGCCTGCTCAACATTCCCGACGCTTCCTCCGTTGACGGAGGTGCGCGCGCCTTTCACCTGAATCCAACCGACAGCCACATACCCGGGACCGCCTTCGACGACGTCGAAGAGGAGAGCCGACACGATGTCCCCACCGGCTCGCAGATCGCTATCGTCGACCGCCTCCCACGACGCGCCGTCAGCGGAGAACCAGACTCCGGCATTCAGGTCTTCCTGTCCGACCGCGACCCATCCGGACGTGCCGGAGGTCACGCCCAGGATCGATTCGAGGCCTTCACCTCCCAGGCTCGGAGCGTCGATCCGTGGCCACTCGAGCCCATCGGTGGATGCCCACACCGCTGCGTCGTTGCCGACGTGTCCCACCGCGACGAACACGCCCTGGTCGTACGCGACAGCCGACATCCCGGCGGTCCACCATGGGGGTGGTTCGTCATCGAAGTTCTCGGCAAACGAGGGATCCTGGATGTGCGTCCATGTCGAACCATCGTCCGAAACCCAGACGGCACCGGTCATCGTTGCACCATCTTCACCGATGTCGCTGCCACCGACGACGACGATTCGCTCATCGTTCGCCGCGGCATCTGCAAACGCCGCGTCCTCGAACGTCGGGTCATGGGGGACGCGAGTCCAGGTGATCGGCAGGCCGACTGGCGGCACTGAAGGAGGCGGCGAGGCCGGTATCGACGTTGTCGTCACGACCGTTGTCGTTGTCGTCGTGACGATTGTTGGTGGGTCGGTGGGGGTATCGGCATCGCTCCGGAGCCAGTATCCGAGAAGGGCGGGAGCCGCGAAAGTCGCGATCACCACAAAGGTGGCAGCAGCAACGATGATCGCAGGGGTCCATCGGCTTCCTCGAACCTCACGGGCTCGTGCGCGGTCCGTTGGCAGTGTCGCCTCGGCTGTGTCGTTGGACCCGACGCGGACTCGACGCTGGATCAGCGAAACGATCTCTTCCGCTTGCATCGGCGGTATCGGATCGGTGGATGGAAGCGGGTTCGCTTCGGCGACAGCGCGGCGCACGGCCTCGAGGTCGATCATGACGGACCCTCCTCAGGTGTGCGGTCGGGCTCGCTCCAGTCATGCGGGAGCTCCGCTGCGAGACGCTTCATGGCTCGATACATTCTTTGGTCCACCGCGTGGGTCGAACAGCCCACTGCGACCCCGATTTCGGCATGGGAGAGTCCCTCCCACTCGGCAAGTCTGAGGAGTTCCTGGTCATCGGGTCGAAGCTTGGCCATGGCGTCGATGACTGCCTGTGTGCGATCGTCGTGGATGACCCGTTCCTCGATGCTTGGATCGCAGCGCCCCGAGGTGGCCGCGATCTTCGTGGTGAGGGCCCTCCACCGACGTTGGCTCCGTCGCTGATTGGACAGCACCCGCCGCGCAACACCGTAGAGCCAGGGGAGGCAGGACGTTTCTCCCGGCATGTCGTTTCGCCGCCGCCATGCGACAAGGAACGTGTCGGCGGTCGCATCCATGGCCGACTGTTCATCGGTTCGCCTTCTCAGGTAGCGGAACACGTGCGGGTAGTAGGTGTGATAGGCGTCGCAGAACGCCTCCTCCTGCTCCGCTGTCGCGCTGGACCTCGAACCGAGCATCGCAACTCCAACCCTATCCACCATGTGTCCGGCCGGTGCCTCGACCTCACCGTTCGCCATGCGGCGAGGGCACCATGGACGAGGCGAAGAGGGTGAGTGAGGTAGGTGTGTGAGGCGGACACATGCATCATGAAGAAGGAAGGAGGAGCCATGAAACGTTCATGGTTCGCACTCATCGTTGCCCTTGTCCTTGCAACGGCGATTGCACCGGCCTATGCCAAGCCAAGGCCGCCGTCGACACCGCGTCTGACGGTTTGGGTCGAGGCGAATCCCGCATGGGTTCACGAGGCCGCCGACGTCATTGAACTCACGGTATTCGTGGAGAACACCGGGAGATCCACGATCGACGACGTGACGGTGGTGCTGACGGCCGCGGGAAACGAGACATTCAACATTCCCAGCATCGAAGCTGGTGAGCGGGAGACAATCAACGCGACTCCACGGGTGGTCAGCGACTTCGCGGAATTCGTAACCTGTCCCGAGGATGGTTGTGCGCTTCCGATTCGAGCGACGGCCCTCTACGGGGGCCTCGTCACCGAGGCGACAGGGACAGTGAGCCTCGAGGTCTACCCGTCCTGTGGATTCGTCGATGGTGAAGCGATGGTCGACGGTCCGTGCATCTGGACTCCAACAGAACCAGGATTGTGGACGGTGTCCATCCTGCCCATCAGCTCACACCCCACGGG
>JAHEEL010000076.1 GCA_024640745.1 Actinomycetes bacterium | reverse complement strand
CCAGACCCGCCTCGAACAGGACCTGCCCGGGCTCGTCGCCCGTGCCTCCGAGCTCGTCTCAGCGGAGACGGGCCTTTCTGCCCCGGGCCTCCCTGACGTTGCCGTGGTCGGTCGCATCGGGTGGGTCGAGAACAACGTCGCCTCGTTCTCGACCCTTCTGGCGCCGGCGGAGAAGCGGCTCGGGGCCGAGTCGGGTGTGGGGGCAGCCATCGCCGGTCGCATCATGGGCGCCGAGATGGGCGCCGTCCTTGGCTTTCTCGCCCGCCGGGTGCTCGGACAGTACGAGTTGGTGCTTCCGACCGCGGATGGCGACGACGGCGACACGGTGATCTTCGTCGGACCGAATCTCCTGAAGATGGAGCGCGACCACGCCTTCCGCCCCAACGACTTCCGGTTCTGGGTCGCGCTGCACGAGTGCACCCACCGGCTCCAGTTCACGGGTGTGCCATGGCTCCGGGGCTACTTCCTCGGGCTCGTCGAGGAGTTGGTCGCAACGACGAAGCCGGAGAGCGGGCACCTCCAGCGTGTGGCAAACGAGCTTCGCGCCTCCGCTGCTGCCGGCGAGCCACTGATCGACGAGTCCGGGATCTTCGGTGTCTTCGCCACACCTGAGCAGCGGGCGGTCATCGATCGGGTTCAGGCGTTGATGGCACTGCTCGAAGGTCACGGCCATGTCGTGATGGACCGAATCGGGGAGCGCGAGCTCGTCACCCAGAAGCGGATGTCGGCGGTGCTCAAGGCACGGCGATCGGACAAGCGGACCGCCGCGCTGATGCGGCTGATCGGTCTCGAGATGAAGCTCCGGCAGTACGAGATGGGTGCCGAGTTCATCAACGCAGTCGAGGACCGGGCGGGGTGGTCGGCGCTCGACACCGCCTGGGTGGGTCCTGATGCGCTCCCGACACTCGAAGAGATCGGCAACCCGGAACGTTGGCTGGAACGAATCGCCTGACCCCGCAACGGCTTGCGGACGAGGTGGCGTGCCTCATCCCGCCAACAGAACTCATCGTTGCACTCGGTGGAGGTGCAGACTCCGCTGTTGCTGCTTGGGCGGCGGCGCATTCACCGGCGGTACGCTGCGTGTTCGTGCAGCACGGGCTCGTGGGATCGGCGTTGCTGGAGCGCGCAGCACGAGCACTCGGCCACCACCTCGGCATCGACGTCGTGGTTGTCGATGCCATCGTCGAGCCGGGCTCGTCCCTCGAAGATCGCGCCCGTACCGCGCGCTGGCGGGCTATCGCCCGGGTCCGTGCGGACGACGAGACGGTGATCACCGGCCACACCCAGGATGATCAGGCGGAGACCGTCCTGATGAACCTCCTACGCGGCTCGGGCGGCGCAGGTATTGCGGGAATGCTGCGGAGTCGTCCCGGTGTAGTCCGACCGCTGCTCGGATACCCGCGGGCCGAACTCCGGAGGGTCGCCGAGGAGCTCGACCTGCCGTTCGCCGACGATCCGGCGAACGACGATCTCGGCTTCCTACGGAACCGGCTCCGTGCCGATCTCATTCCGATCATCGAGCGGGACTACCAGCCGCGCTTCCGTTCCGCTCTGGCACGCGCCGGCTCGTTCGCCGCAATGGACGATCGGCTGATCGAGGAGCTGGCGGGCGAGATCCCGATCATCGACGATGCGGGCGCTCTCCTCGTCCCCGTTGCGTTGCTTGCTACGTCACCGCGACCGGTTGCTGCCCGCGCGGTCCGGCGTGCGCTGCGGCGCCTGCTCGATCCCTATCCCGGCTCGGAATCCGACATCGCAGCGGTCTTCGACGTGGCCGAGCGGCGGAGTGAGGCTGCGACGCTGTCCGGTGCGCTCGCCGTCACACGAGAGGGTCCCTACGTGGCCATCGACCCGGGGCCGGTCGCGCCGCCGGTGCCGGTGCCGGTCGCCGTGCCGGCAGAGCTGCGATTTGGGCCCGATGTGGTGACCCTCCGCCGCGTCGATGCAGCGTCCCAACGACGCCGGTCCGTCCTGCTCGTTGACCCAGCGATTGTCGGACCGGACACCGTGCTGAGAGCTGCCGAAGACGGTGAGCGGATCGATATCGACGAAGGGTCGAAGACCGTTCGTGCGGTCCTGTCGGAGCACGGAATCGCGGTCCGGCGCCGTGCCGGTTGGCCGGTGGTGGCCAACGGTGGCAGAATCGCTGCGATCGTCGGCATGCGCGTGGCCCCGTGGGCGCGCCCGACGACTCCTGAAGCGGTCGCGATCGAACGGAAGCAGGATCCCTTGTGAAGATTGGCAGAACCCTCGTATCGGCAGAGGAAATCGACGCCAAGTTGGCCGAGATGGGCGCAGCGATCACCCGCGACTACGAGGGGAAGAACCTCCTGATGGTCGCCATCCTGAAGGGAGCGTTTGTCGTCATGGCCGACCTTGCTCGACATGTGGAGCTTCCGGTCGAGTTCGACTTCATGGCCGTCTCCTCCTACGGGGCTTCGACGAAGTCGTCCGGCGTGGTTCGTATCCTGAAGGATCTGGACGAGGAAATCGACGGACGACATGTCCTCATCGTGGAGGACATCATCGATACGGGGCTCACACTGCAGTACCTCATCAGGAACCTTCAGGTTCGCAATCCCGCCTCGCTCGAGCTCGCGGCGCTGCTCATCAAGGACGGCATCGAGCGCCCACCGCTCGAGGTCGCCTACGAGGGCTTCCACATCGGACCGGAATTCGTCATCGGCTACGGCCTCGATTTCGATGGCAAGTACCGGAATCTGCCGCACATCGCCGTCGTCGACGAGGTTTGACGGAGGCGCCGGTCGCCGTTCTCTGGTGCCAAATCGGACAGGCTGACGAGAGACGACCGCTGACCGGTGACCGGTGGCTTCACTCTGGCGGCTTACGCGATTCACCGGCGTACCATGCAGGAACGGGCAACCGGAGCCTGTGAGTGAGTTGAGGAGCGCTTTGAGCCGGACCGCACGCACCATTGTGATCTACCTGGCCGTCATCTTCGTTGTGGTGATGGCGGTGAACGTGTTCGTCAACCAGTCGAGCCAGCCTCAGGAGCTCAGCCTCAACGAATTCAACGCAAAGCTCGCGGCTGGTGAGATCGAGAACCCGGTGACGATCAAGGACCGCTCGAACGAGGTGACCGGCACGTACGCCGGCGCCGGTGGCGAGTCGGTCGAGTTCATCATGATGTACCCGGCGGAGTATTCGCCGGTCATCACCGAGGACATCCTCGACGCCGGTGTCGAGGCGGTCACGGACTCGCAAGAACCGTCGGTCTTCATGTGGTTCGTCGGAAACGTCTTGCCCTACCTGTTGCTGTTCGGCCTATTCATCTTCATCATGTTTCAGCTTCAGGGCGGCGGCAATCGGGTCATGCAGTTCGGCAAGTCGAAGGCCAAGCAGGTCACCAAGGACACGCCGAAGGTCACGTTCGACGACGTGGCCGGTGTCGATGAGGCAATCGAAGAGCTCGAAGAGATCAAGGAATTCCTCCAGCAGCCCCAGAAGTTCCGGGCGATGGGAGCCAAGATTCCGAAGGGGGTGCTTCTGTACGGGCCTCCGGGAACCGGCAAGACCCTGCTCGCACGTGCAGTCGCAGGCGAAGCGGGCGTTCCCTTCTACGCCATCTCCGGCTCCGAGTTCGTCGAGATGTTCGTCGGTGTCGGCGCCAGCCGCGTGCGCGACCTGTTCGACCAAGCCAAGGCATCGGCGCCATCAATCGTCTTCATCGACGAGATCGATGCCGTCGGACGCCATCGCGGCGCCGGCCTCGGCGGTGGGCACGATGAGCGGGAGCAGACGTTGAACCAGCTCCTCGTCGAACTCGACGGTTTCGACGTGAAGGCCGGCGTGATCGTCATCGCGTCCACCAACCGGCCCGACATCCTCGATCCGGCACTTCTCCGTCCCGGCCGCTTCGATCGTCAGATCGTCGTCGACCGGCCGGATATCAAAGGCCGCGAACAGATCCTCGATGTGCATGCCAGGGGCAAGCCGTTCGAGGACGGCGTTGACATCAAGGTACTTGCGAGGCAGACCCCCGGGTTCACGGGCGCGGACCTCGCCAACCTGATCAACGAAGCGGCGCTCCTCGCGGCGCGACGGAACAAGTCGAAGGTCGGCATGCCGGAGCTGGAGGAGGCGATCGAGCGCGTGATCGCCGGGCCGGAGCGCAAGAGTCGCATCATGTCGGAGGAGGAGCGCCAGCTCACGGCCTACCACGAAGGCGGTCACGCCCTCGTCGGATACGCCCTACCGAAGCTCGATCCGCTGCACAAGGTCACGATCATCCCGCGCGGCCGGGCGGGCGGCTACACCATGGCACTGCCGCTCGAAGACAAGCACTACGAGAAGCGCAGCGAACTCGTGGACCAGCTCGCGTTTGCACTCGGCGGGAGAACAGCAGAAGAGATCGTGTTCGGCGACCCTTCGACGGGGGCATCGAACGACATCGAGAAGGCGACCAGCTTGGCGCGCAAGATGGTCATGGAGTACGGGATGAGTGACCGACTCGGCCCACTCAAGTATGGGCAGCCACAGGGTGAGATCTTCCTCGGGCGCGACTACGCCAAGAGTCAGGACCTCTCGAACGAGGTCGCGGCTGCGATCGACGAGGAGGTTCGCAAGCTCATCACCCAGGCGCACGAGGAAGCGATGCAGATCATCATGACCCATCGCGAGGCGCTCGATCGGATTGCGGCGCTCCTCCTCGAGCGCGAGACGCTCGACGCGGAGGAGGTGGTCGAGGTCCTCCACGATGTTCCGAAGTGGGAGCATACGGACACCGGTGCGCTGCGCATCAAGGGTCCGGAGGGAGCGGGATCGACCGGGGGAATCGCAGCGGCCCGAACGGGCGCATCCCGCAATCTGTGACGCTCGAGGCCAACTCCGCAACCTGGGATCTTCGAAGACGATCGCTGAGTACGGCAGACCATACGCTGGTGATGGGTGTCGTGAACCCGACACCCGATTCCTTCTCCGACGGCGGACGATGGACGGAACCGGGTGCTGCTGCTCGGCGCGGCTATCAGATTTGGGACGACGGTGCCGACATCGTCGACGTTGGCGGCGAGTCGACGAGGCCGGGTGCGCGGCCCGTCGGCGTCCGCGAGGAGCTGGACCGCGTGATACCGGTGGTCGAAGCCCTCGCCGCGCAAGGGGTCGTTGTCTCGATCGATACGAGCAAGCCGGATGTTGCACGAGCGGCAATCGACGCAGGTGCCGAGATCGTGAACGACGTGACCGGGCTGGCCGATCCCGCGATGATCGAGCTGTGCGCCGCCACCGATGTCGGCGTCGTGATCATGCACATGCAGGGCGAGCCCCGCACGATGCAGCATCACCCCGTGTACGACGATGTTGTCGCAGACGTGGCGGCATTCTTGAGCGAAAGGACCAACCGAGCGGTCAGGGGTGGGGTCGATCGATCCCGGATCGTGGTCGACCCGGGCATTGGCTTCGGCAAGGCCTTTGAACACAACCTCGCACTGCTCGCCAGTATCGACCGTCTCGGGAATGGCCGACCTGTGCTCGTCGGCACGTCGCGAAAGCGCTTCCTCGGCACCATTCTGGAGCGCGCAGGACGCCCTCACACACCGGATGATCGCGACATCGCAACGGCCGCAACCGTTGCGCTCGCCATCGCTGCGGGAGCCGGTGCGGTTCGGGTCCACAATGTCGGCGGAGCGGTCGATGCTGCGCGAACGGCCGACGCTATCGTGCGAACTCAAGATCGAGCATGAGGAAATGATCAGAAAAGACGTGCCGGGGCTCGAACCGCGGGAGTTCCGATGGGTGATCGCCGGACGGCTCGCCGTGTCCGAGCGTATCGGTGGATCCGGCTTTCAACACCGCCGTGTGCGACGCGAAGAAGAGATCGCGTGGCTGAGCGATCAGGGCATCAACACCATCCTCTCACTGCTGCCGGCCGGTCAGAACAAGGCGGTCTACGAAACCGCAGGCTTCCGGGTGATCGTGCATACCGTTGAGGGCGCACCGAGTGAGGTTCACGACGTCGAGGGCGTGTTCGCTGCGATGGATCGAGCACTCAACGTGCCCGGTGCATCGGTTCTCCTGCATCGCGACGCGATCGATGAAACGGTCGGCGGATTGCTCGCCGGCTACCTCGTGCACTCCGGCCTGGTCACCGATCCGATCATTGCCACGTCCGTCATCCAGGAGATCCTCGGTCGTCCGCTCGGGCCGGAAGGCCGCGGGCTCATCCCGGTCCGGTGAGCCGCTGTGCAATCGGCATCGGTTCGAATCTCGGAGACCGCGCCGCCCACCTCTCCGCGGCAGTCGATGGCCTGACGGCGATTTGCGAAATCGCCGGCGTGTCGTCCATCTACGAGACAGCCCCCGTCGGTGGACCGGCCCAGGGTCCGTTCCTCAATGCCGTCGTCGTCGCAGATACTGCCCGAACGCCTCGCATGCTCCTTCGCGATCTGCTGTTCATCGAGCGGGCGCGCGGACGCGTGCGCGACGCACGGTGGGGTCCACGGACACTCGACCTCGACCTGCTCCTTTGGGATCGGACAGTGGTCGACGAGCCGGGCCTTCGCGTTCCCCATCCGCAATTGCTGCAGCGACGCTTCGTGGTTGAGCCGCTGCTCGAGGTGTGGCCCGATGCGTGCATGCCGAACGGTTCTCCGATACGGCCGGCATCCGAAGCCGTTGCTCGCCAGAGAATCGAACGCGTCGCCGCTCGGATCGGCCGCGCCGAATCCGCCGCGACGTAGTACGTTTGCAGCCAGCGCGCCCCGAGGCGGGGCCGGACCGATACCGGGAGGATCGGAGCCACATGCGGATCGTCCTCGCGGGACCCGGACGGGCAGGCTTGGCCGTCGCCATCGCGGCCAACGGCGCCGGTCACGACGTCCTTGCCGTTGCTGCACGCGATACGGAACGGGCCGAGCGCGCTGCTCGCCGATTCGATGCCGAAGCACTGGCGATCGGGGATCCGATTCCGCCGGCTGACCTCCTGATCATCGCAGTTCGCGATGATGCCATCGCAGAGGTGGCAGGACGTATTGCTCCGGTCGCGCGAAACGCGGCGGCGAGCGCCGTCCATCTCTCCGGCTCTGTACCCATCGATGCGCTCGCACCGATGGCCGATCAGGGCCTGGCGGTAGGCTCGTTGCATCCGCTGCAGACGATCTCGGATCCCGTCCGAGGTGCTCGGGTGCTTGCCGGGACATGGTTCGCCGTCACGGCGGACGAACCGCTGCGGTCGGACCTGCACCGGCTCGCTCGGTCGCTTGGCGGGCAGCCATTCGATCTGCCCAACGAACACCGCACCGCCTACCACGCGGGGGCGGCAGCAGCGGCGAACTTTCCGATCGCGGCGCTCGCCATCGCCCAAAGACTCCTCGAGGCGACGGGCGTGCCGTTCGAGGCTGCTCGACCTTTGGTCGATGCAATCGTGGAGAACGCCTTCGCTATCGGCCCCGTGGATTCGCTGACGGGTCCCATCGCTCGCGGTGACGTCGAGACCGTCGATGCGCAGATTGCCGCCGTACGCGCCGCTGCACCGACGCTTGCGGCGGCGTTCGAGTCGATGGTCAATGCCACGGCGGACGTTGCAGCGCTGTCTGGTCTGGAGGACGATTCGTGAGAACCGTGGCGACGTTTGCGGAGGTTCGCGCGCTGGGATCCGGGATCGTCGGATTCGTTCCGACGATGGGCTACCTGCACGAGGGGCACCTCAGCCTCGTTGCGGCTGCCCGTCGTGAGTGCGATACGGTCACCGTCAGCCTCTTCGTGAATCCGCTCCAGTTCGGACCGGGCGAGGATCTCGACTCCTACCCTCGCGATTTCGGCCGAGACCGGCTGTTGGTGGAGCGTGCGGGAGCCGACGTGCTGTTTGCGCCTTCGGTCGAGGAGATGTACCCGAGTGCGCCGCTCACAACGGTGACCGTCGCCGGCGTCACGGCGGGGATGGAGGGTGCCCGGCGGCCCGGCCACTTCGACGGCGTCGCGACCGTGGTTGCCAAACTCTTCGCAGGTATCGAGCCCGATCGCTCGTATTTCGGCCGAAAGGACGCCCAGCAGTTGGCGATGGTGCGCCGGATGGCTGCCGATCTCTCGTTTCCCACCCGGATCGTCGGCGAGCCGATCGTGCGCGAGCCCGACGGCCTGTCCCTGTCGTCGCGCAACATCTACCTCGACGACGCGCAGCGCACAGCGGCCCGGTCGATCTCGCGGGGCCTATTCGCCGCCGCGGAGGCTGTGACGGCCGGGGAACGTTCGGGCCGCGAACTCGAGCGCATCGTGGCGTCATCGGTGCGCGCCGAGCCGGGCATCGAATTGGACTACGCAGTGCTCGCCGATCGAGATACCGCCGAGCCGCTCGGCTGCCTCGATCGGCCCGCATTCCTGGCTGTTGCTGCAGCGGCGGGAGCGACGCGTCTGCTCGACAATGTCCACATCGACCGGATCGAGGGCGAGTGGGTGCCGGACGTGGGCGTCCGACTTGACACGCGATCCATCCTCTACAAGGAGACCTGATGCTGCTCACCATCGACGTCGGAAACACTCAGGTTGCGCTTGGGATGTTCCGCGACGAGGAACTCGTCGGACACTGGAGGTTCTCGACGAAGGAACAGACGTCCGACGAGATGCGATGGGAGCTGCTTGGCGTTCTTGCGCTCGACGGCTTCACGCCGAGTGACATCGGCGGCGTTGTGGTGTCAAGTGTGGTGCCATCGATCACGGCCACCATGCGGTCGGTCGCACCGGCGCTGTCGCACGGGCCCGTCCTCGTCATCGGCCCTGGCATTCGCACCGGCATGTCGATCGAGATCGACAACCCGCGCGAGGTCGGCGCCGACCGGGTCGTGAACGCCGTTGCGGGTCGCGAGCGCTACGGCACCCCGGTCATCGTTGTCGACTTCGGAACGTCGACGAACTTCGACGTGGTCAGCGCCGGCGGCGCGTACATCGGCGGCGTGATCGCCCCCGGGCTCGAGATCTCGACGCGCGCGCTGATTTCAGGAACCGCCGCGTTGCGGAGGGTCGAGTTCGTTCCACCGAGATCCCCGATCGGCAAGGGAACCGTCGAGGCGATCCAGAGCGGTGCCCTCTACGGGCACGCGGGACTCGTCGATGGAATCGTCGGACGGCTGATCGACGAAGTCGTCGGGGATCCGGCCGTTGTGGCGACCGGCGGACTTGCCCCTACCATCGTTCCGTACTGCAACAACGTCGACAGCGTTGACGAATACTTGACGCTCGACGGGCTGCGGATCATCTTCGACCGGAATCAGGAAGACCAATGACCGACTCCGACGCGCAACGACCGACCGTGCACGACGATCCGCTGATCGCGGCGCGCATCGCGAAACACCAGCGAGTACTCGCCGGTGGCGGCTACCCGTACCGGTTCGATCGCACCGACACGGCGGCCGAGCTTCGCGTCCGCTACGCGGATCTCGATCCTGGCAGCCAGACCGGTGTCGAAACCACCGTGGCCGGTCGTCTCATGAACGTCCGCGACATGGGCCGTCTCGCGTTCGGGGTGCTGCAGGACTTCAGCGGGCGGATCCAACTGTTCGTCAGCAGGGCCTTGCTGGGCGACGACGGGTTCGATGAGTTCCTCGCTCTCGACTCCGGGGATTGGATCGGCGCGACTGGTGAGGTCATGGTCACGAAGAAGGGTGAGCTGAGCGTCCGGGTATCGTCGTTCGTCCTCTTGGCCAAGGCGATGCGTCCCTTGCCGGACAAGTGGCACGGTCTGAAGGATGTGGAAGCTCGCTCGAGGCAGCGCTACGTCGATCTGATGGCCAACGAGGAATCGATGAAGACGGCGCTCGTCCGGTCCAGGGTCGTCTCGGGACTCCGCAGACAGTTCGAGGACCGTGGCTTCGTCGAAGTCGAGACGCCGGTGCTGCTCGGACAGGC
>JAHEEL010000075.1:7309-9949 GCA_024640745.1 Actinomycetes bacterium | reverse complement strand
CCAGACCCGCACGGGCAGCGTTCGTTGCGCCCGACCTTCGAGCGAACGGTCAAGTCACCCGACGTGAGCTTCGACACCAACGCTGCCCGTCGCTCTCGGGCGTCGAGCTCGCCCTCCCACCTTCGCAGCCGGTCACCCCACTCGCGCATCCGCTCCTGCTCAGCATCCACCTGGTGCTCCCGGGCCGCGATCGTGGCCTCTCGGATCTTCAGTTGCGCGTTGGCGCGTTGAGCGAACACCGGCGAGTCATCTCCGGTGTGCTCACCGAACACGCTGATGAGCTCGTGGTCGATGAGCAGGGTGACGGCGCGACCCATCGAGATCCCCACCGACTCGCAATACCGCCTCCACGTCGACCACTTCGCCGCAGCCGTGGGCACCCGCACCGTCCGGTACGCCTCGTCGCCGCCGAGACCGGCCAGCAGCTTGCGGTCGATCCTCGCCAGCAGGCCCCGATCAAGATCCATCAGCGACGCCGCCGATGTGTACATGTACACATCAGGCAACTTGTTGCAGGTGCGTGTGTGTTTTGAGGGTCTCTGCGCGCGTTCGCTCTTGACGCCTGACATCGGCGTGTTTGCGCGTCAGCGGCTGCGTGGTCGTGCCGGTGGCGTGTCGGCATCGGGTTCCTCCTTCGCATGTGGTCCATGTCGCTCATCATCGAGGAGGACCCTGTCATTCCGTGATCATTCTCGGAATCCGGGTCGCTTGAGTCCGCTGGCTGGCTCGCCCATGGGAGTGCGCGACGTTGGCGCCATACGCTATTGAGACCTCAATCTGCTGGCAGGCATCGAAGGGCACGACTGCGAGTTTGTGGTTGCCTGTCGCGCTTTCCCCGCCGCTGCAAGGTGGGAATGCCGTGCGGGTCCTGCTCGCCCCGAACGAGAACACGCCTGGCGCCGCCCGGCGGTCCCGTGTGCAGCAAGCGCCGGGATCTCTCCTGGAACCGTCAGCGTCGCATGTCGCTCCACACCCCGAGGTGAGACGGCCTAACCCTCTCACCAGAGTGTCAGTAACCCTTTCAGCAGAGTGTCAGCAGCCCTGTCACAGCCAATCTGCGCCAGTCGCACCGACCCGTGGAGGAGTCCCAGAAACATGCCCTGACCGGCGAGAACAGGGTGAATGGCAACGCGATAACACTTTGCTGACAGGGTTGGGTCGCATGATCGGTGCATGCAGCATCTCGAACCGCTCATCTCCGCCCAGGAACTCGCCGAGTACCTCGCCGTTCCGGTGGCCACGATCTACGCGTGGCGATACCGTCGACAAGGTCCGCCCGGACTCCGCGTCGGGAAACGCCTCCGCTACCGATCCATCGACGTTGAAGAGTGGATCGAGAACCAACTCGAGGATTCGAAGCAAGGGTTCAATCCGGTGGCAGTGCCCGCGGCTGCGATGAACCGTCGAAGGACTTCACACAAACACAGAGCGGGCTGATGGCGCGAGATCCAACCCTCCGCGATCCAAAGAGCATCCACCTGGGGGCGAGCATCCGATGAGGGGCACGATCCAACATCGACCCGACCGGCCTGCACCGTGGCGGGCACGATACCGAGGACTCGACGGACGGCAGCAGTCGAAGAGCTTCGATCGCAAGATCGACGCCGAACGATGGCTCCGAGCCGAGCTGGCAAAGCTCGACCGGGGCCAGTGGGTCGACCCCGACCACGGGAGCATCGAGTGGGCCGTCTACTCACGACAGGTCATCGCCGACCGGCCCCACCTCAGCGCCCGCACCATCGAGACCGACCGCCTCTGCCACGACCGAGTCAAAGCTTGGATCGGCGACACCCCCCTCTCACGCATCACACACGAACAGCTCCGCCGCTTGATGGCGGAACTCACCACAGGCGGCTACGCCCCCGAGACCGTCGCGCGAACCATGCGATGGGTCAAGCTCACCCTCAACCAGGCAGTCCGTGACCGGCGGATCCTCTTCTCCCCCGGCGACGGGCTGCGCCTGCCCCGCCCGCGTCGCACCGAGATGCGGATCCTCGACGCCACCCAAGTCAACCAACTCGCCACCGCCCTGCCTGACCGATACGGATCGCTCGCGACCGTCGCCGCATACACAGGGCTGAGGTGGGGCGAGCTCGCCGGCCTCCAACGATCCAACATCGACATGCAACGCCGCCGACTCTTCGTGCAATCGTCGCTCATCGAAGCATCCGGGCAGCAACCCGTTCTCGGCTCGCCGAAGTCCACAGCATCAGAGCGAACCATCACCCTCCCCCAGATCGCCATCGACGCCTTTGATCGCCATCTCGACGAACACGCACCGTCTGGCACAACCGTCTGGACGACCGAAGCAGGTGGGTTCCTCCGACGAGGAACCTTCGGGAGGATCTGGCGTGAAGCAGTCGCGCAATCAGTTGGGACGCCGTGCCGAATCCACGACCTCCGTCACACCCACGCCGCTTGGTTGATCGCCGCAGGAGAACACCCCAAGTCGATCCAGACCCGACTCGGACACTCGTCCATCCAGGTCACAATCGACCGCTACGGCCACCTCATGGACGGCCTCGACCACCAAACCGCAGCCCGACTCGACGCCATCGCCGCGACCATTTGTGGCCCAGGCGTGGCCCAAGACCCACCAGGGCTCTCCCTGTGAACACGCAGAACGCCCTGTGTGTTAGA
>JAHEEL010000075.1:0-7299 GCA_024640745.1 Actinomycetes bacterium | reverse complement strand
CCCCACACAAGCAGAAACCCTTGCATTGCAAGGGTTTCTGCCAACGGACTCGCCGGAGGCGAGTACGCGTAGCCCCGACCGGATTTGAACCGGCGCTACCGCCTTGAGAGGGCGGCGTCCTAGGCCGCTAGACGACGGGGCCATATATGGACGACTCAGCGAGTCGTCGGCTCGGGGGGGAGGACTCGAACCCCCAATGACGGGACCAGAACCCGGTGTGTTGCCAATTACACCACCCCCGAATGTCGGACAAGGATACGGCCGGGGGGCTCCTATTCGCAAGCCCCTGGCGCGTGGCCTACGACGGCCCCTCGGCCCAGTCCGGATCGTCGAATCGCTGGATCTCGAGGAGGTGCCCGTCCGGATCGTGAAGGAACGCGTGATAGATCCCGTACTGCTCGCTGTGCTCCGGACCGCGCTCTATGGCATCGACACCAAGGGTCGCCACGATCCGGGCGCACCAGCCATCGACATCGTCGACCACGAACGTGGCAATGACGCCGTTGGCCGGGCTCACCTCGCCGCGCTCGCACGTTGCGACGAACGCGGCGGGAGCGGCACGGAAGATGTGACACGTCCCTTGATCAACGACCATATCGAGACCGAGGACGTCTTCGTAGAACGCCCGGCTGCGCTCGAGATCGCTCGATGGCAGAAACGTGATCTGTGCGTCGGCGATCATCCGACCAGGGAACGCGCTCGACGCACCCGCTCGAGGGTCGTTTCGCGCCCGAGGGCTTCGAGCGATTCGAAGAGCGGTGGGCTCACGGTGGATCCCGAGACAGCGACGCGGATCGGCTGAAATCCCTTTCCAGCGCCGATCTCGAGATCGGCGATCATGCCGCGCAGCGTTTCTTCGATCGAGCGGACGTCCCAGTCGTCGATCGCTGCAAGGCGCTCGCCGGCCGCGTCGAGGATGTCGGCGACACCCGGCTTCGTCATGACCTTGGCCCACGACGCCTCGTCGAACTCGACCTCGTCGACGAGCAAGAAGGCCACCTGGTCACCGATCTCGGTGAGGAGTTTCGTCCGCTCCTGGACGTGTGGCGCCATCGCGACGAGCCGAGCTCGGTCGCCGTCGGTCAGCGGGCGTGCCAGATCGGCCTCGATCGATGCGATGATCTGGTTCACGAATTCGGCGGGATCCATCTCTCTGATGTACACGCCGTTCATCCACTCGAGCTTGTCCGTGTCGAAGATGGCGGGGTTCTTCGACACCGCGGTCAGGTCGAATCGGTCGACCATCTCGTTCAGCGGAAGCACCGTGGCGTCCTCACCGGGATTCCACCCAAGCAGCGCCAGATAGTTGACCAGCGCCTCGGGCAGGTAGCCGGCATCCCGATAGGCGCTGATTGCGGTGTGACCGTGTCGCTTCGAGAGCTTCTTCCCGTCCGGGCCCATGAGCAATGAGAGGTGGGCATAGCGCGCCGGGTCGGCGCCCATGGCCTCGGTGAGCAGAATGTGTTTCGGCGTCGAGGAGAGGAGGTCCTCGCCCCGAACGACGTGGGTGATGCCGAAGTCCACGTCGTCGACGGTCGAGGCGAGGTGGTAGGTCGGCGTGCGGTCGGAGCGCAGGATCACGAAGTCGTCGACCTGGCTGTGGTCGAATGACACCTCGCCGCGGACGATGTCTTCGAAGGTGGTCCGACCCGGCCGGGGGACCTGGAATCGGATGGTCGGTCGCTCCCCTGCCGCGATCCGCTTCACGGCATCGGCCTGATCGACGTCGAACCGTCCGTCGTACGACGGTGCCGTGCCCGCGGCCCTGGCTTCGTCGCGGAACGCATCGAGCTGCTCCGGCGTCGCGAACGAATAGTAGGCGCCACCGGCTTCGACGAGACGGTCGGCCACCGCCCGGTAGCGCTCGAGCCGCGCGGATTGGCGATAGTCG
This sequence comes from Actinomycetes bacterium, assembly GCA_024640745.1. GTDB lineage: Bacteria > Actinomycetota > Acidimicrobiia > Spongiisociales > UBA5794 > JAHEEL01. The sequence goes on along the minus strand of JAHEEL010000075.1, from coordinate 5,408 downwards.
CCGTGTGGCCCGCCGGTATCGATCCCCTCATCCCAGTCGAGACCCAGCCACCGCATCGAATCCAGGATGTCCGCGGCGTACTCCGGTGTGCTCCGCTCCTCGTCCGTGTCGTCGGATCGCAGAATCATCGTGCCACCCGAGGAGCGTGCGAAGAGCCAGTTGTACAACGCCGTGCGGGCTCCGCCGACGTGCAGGAATCCGGTCGGCGAAGGAGCGAACCGAACTCTCGGCGTCATGCGGAGATGACCGGATTCACGAGAACGCCGACGCCCTCGATCTCTACCTCGACGCGATCTCCTGGGACGATTGGCCCGACACCCGACGGTGTTCCCGTGAGGACCACATCACCGGGAAGCAGCGTCATGATCGACGAGATGAACGAGACCAGCTCCCCGACACCGAACACGAGATCGGCCGTCGAGCCCGACTGGCGCGTTTCACCATTGACACGGGCGATCACGGACAGACCTTCGAGAGGATCGAGGTCGGTGTCGATCGCCGGACCGAGCGGACAGAATGAGTCGAACCCTTTCGCACGAGTCCATTGCCCGTCGGCGCGCTGCAAATCCCTCGCCGTCACGTCGTTTGCCGCCGTGTACCCGAGAATGTGCGGTCCCACATCTTCGATGGCGACATTCCGCGTCACGTTTCCGATCACGACCGCGAGCTCTGCCTCGTGGTGGACGACCGCTGCCTGGTCGGGAATACGGATCGGCTGAAGCGGGCCGATCACCGATGTGGGTGGCTTCATGAAGAGGACGGGAGAGTCGGGCACGTCGCCTCCCATCTCGGCCGCATGCTCTGCATAGTTCTTGCCGACGGCAACGATCTTGGTGGGAATAACGGGTGACAGCAATCGGGCATGCTCCCAATCGACGACGGTCTCCGTTGGCTCCCAGGCGACGAACGGTGTGCCGCGGTAGATGCGAATTCCCTCCGGTTCGACGGCGCCGTACGTGATGTCGTCGACGTCCGTATCGACCCTGACGATCTTCATGTCGTGCCCCGTTTCAGAACTCGATGAGCGACTCGCCGGCGGCAGCCCGCTTGGCCAGGGCCCCGGCATTGTCCTCGATGACGTCGACCGGAATGCCGGCGACCAGGCGGCGGATCCGTTGCGGATGATGGGAGGAGCCGGCGATCGCCGCGGCCCGGATCGACCCGAATTCGCTCTCCCGGTCGTAGCCGAGGATGACGATCGCAGTGTCGACATCCGGTTTCGTCGGTCCGCGCCGGGACAGCGATGCCCGCGCCGCGGCAACCGCCGCGACGGCGGCGTTCGCATCGGCACGGTGTTCGTGATCGGCCAGAACGAGGTCGCGGTCGGCGGTGAGCTTCAGGGCGTAGCCGGCGTCCGGCCCAGGCATACCGAACGCACCGCCCCATGGCACGCCGCTACCGGAGAACTCTCCGGGACGATCGGGGACCCAGCGGCGCTCAGGATTCGGACGCCCTTCGTCTCGCGGGAGGTCGGAGCTACGGAGTTCGATGTTCGGCTGTTGTGCCATGAGTCCACTCGGTTGGGTTCGCCTGCATGGTAGAAGGCGGTGGGTCAGACGTATTCGAGCCAGTCGGCATGACGCTCGTTCTTGCCGGTCACGCTGTCCATGAACATTTGCTGCGCGCGTTTCGTGACCGGGCCGGGATGGCCGTCGCCGACCGGCCGGTCATCGACCTCGCGAATTGGCGTCACCTCGGCCGCGGTGCCGCTGAAGAACAGTTCGTCGGCGTAGTACAGATCCGTTCGGGCAATCTCCGTCTCGATGACCTCGTAGCCGTCGTCGCGAAGCAGCGTCATCACGGACTCGCGGGTGATCCCATCGAGCACGCCGGCGGTGATCGGCGGCGTGCGCACGACGCCGTCGCGCACGACAAACAGGTTCTCGCCGCTTCCCTCGGCGACGAATCCCTCTGCGTTCAGCATCAGTGCCTCGTCGTACCCGGCGCGAAGCGCTTCCTGCTTGGCCAGGACCGAGTTGATGTAGCCGCCAGTCAGCTTTGCATTCGGCATCAACGCGTCCTGGCCGATCCGGCGCCAGGACGAGACCTTGACACGAATCCCGTTTGCAACACCCTCCTCACCGAGATAAGCACCCCATTCCCATGTGGCGATGATGGTGTGGACGGTCGCCCCTGCAGGGTTGAGCCCCATCGATCCGGTCCCGTAGAAGACGATCGGGCGGATGTACCCGGAAGTCAGTTCATTGAGCGACAACAACTCCTTCGACGCGGCGACCAGATCGGCGACCTTCCAGTCGACCGGCACCATGAGCGCCTTGCACGATCGTTGGAGTCGCTCGATGTGCTCGGTCAGCCGGAATACGGCAGTCCCGGATTCGGTCTCGTAGGCGCGGATTCCTTCGAACGCGCCGGTGCCGTAGTGGAGTCCGTGGGCGAGGACGTGAACCGTGGCGTCGTCCCAGTCGATGAGCGATCCGTCCATCCAGATGTGCTTGGTGGGCTGCATCCACCGATTCTGCCACAGATCGACGATGCGGACAGCACACACCGGTCGTGGGTCTCAGCCCGCTCCGAGCAGTCTTCGCACCACGCGGGACGAGTTGACCGACACCTCGACGAGGAAGCGGTCGAAGTCGAGCGGAGAATCGGCTCCGGCGAGATCGGAAACGGCTCGAACCACAATGTGGTCCACCCCGAGGTGCTCGGCAATCTGGGCGACGGCGGCCCCTTCCATCTCCACCACATGAACGCCGAGCGAGTCGTGCAGCCTGCGGCGCTCCTCATCGGACTGAATGAAGCGATCTCCGGTCGCCACGGCCCCGATCAACAGGCGGGGGATTCTGCCGAGCACAGGAGCGAGGTCGGTGCTTGCGACAACCGACCGTACATGTGCGAGGAGATCGGGTGACGGGCGGTGTCCGAGACGGTCGGTTGGATTGAAGAACGGCACATGGCCCGCCTGGTAGACGTGGAAACCTCCTCCGTCGACCACTCCGGCATCGTGCTGGACAACCCACTCGGCGACGACGACATCTCCGATCTCGAGCGCGGAGTCGACCGCCCCGGCAACACCGGTGAAGATCACGAGGTCCGGATCGAAGTGGTCGATGGCCAGGGTGGCCGCCATCGCTGCATTGACCTTCCCGACCCCGACGATCCCGAGAATCACCGGCCGCCCGTCGATCGACCCGCGCTCGAAGCGCTCTCCGCGCACATCGACGGCGACGGCATCGACGAGCAACTCGCGCAGCGACGCGATCTCCCCGCCGAGTGCGCTCAGGACCAGTGCGGGACCAGGCATGGGACGAGTGTCGCAGACCGAAGACGCTAGACACCAGACACCAGACGGTCTCGTGTCGAGCGTCTCGTGTCTCGTGCCTGGCGCTGTTCTAGTCTTCCCGCGTGCATCGGTTCATCGCATCAGGGCTCTCCGTCGGGTTCATCCCGCGCCGCATCTGGGGCTCCGACAACGGTGCGGGGACGTTCGGTGCGGTCCTCGCCGCCATGATCTCTCTGCTCCTGTGGCGCTATCCGTGGTGGGTTGGAGCGATCGCCTTCGCGATCGCCTTCGGCCTGTCGCTCTGGTCGTCGGCGCCGTTCGCGGATGATCATGCCGACCCCGGCTGGGTGGTGATCGATGAGATCGCAGGCACACTGGTTGCCGCCATAGGGCTCACCGGATGGCCCTGGCTCGTTGCAGTCGTCGTGGCCCGTCTCGGCGACATCTTCAAGGTCCTTCCCGGCGTTGCACCGGCGGAGTCGCTCCCGGGAGCCATCGGGATCACGATGGATGATGTCATCGCCGGCCTCTACGGGCTCGCTGCGGGATGGCTGGTGTACTGGGTCCTGTAGCGACCCGGCGGTTCAGGAAGCCGGCTCGTACACGACCCGGCCATAGAGCGCCTCGTTGACCCGGATCATCGCCGCGCGACCATCGCCGGAGGTCATCCACTCGAACAGGTCCACGGCTGCAGAACCGTCGGAAGGGTCGACCACCGTCATGCGATAGGGGTTGTCGAGCAGGCTGGGCGGCGTCGAGGTGACCGGGACCTCCTCGAGACCGAGGACGCTCGCTTCGGCGAAGAAGGAGCCTCCCTCGACGAGCGTGAACGCGTCGCGCTGGTCGGTCACCTGGAGCGTGAAGCCCATGCCCTGCCCGGTCTCGATGTACCACGCCGCTCCTGCAGGATCGATGCCGACGAGATCCCAGATCGAGCGTTCACGCGCCGCCGTCCCGGAGCCGTCACTGCGCGAGACGAACGGTGCGCTCGCCCCGGCAATCGACGCAAAGGCGTCGACCACGTCGCTCCCCGACACTACGACGGCTTGGGCCGGCGGACCAACGACGAGGAATCGGCTCGTGAAGACCGGAGCCTGCAGCCACTCGGGGTGATCCTCGAGGTAGGCGTCCTCGACTTCGGCGAGGTGCGTGAACAGGACCCCGGCGGCGCCGCCCTCGCCAAGGGCGAAGCCCTCCCTGCTCGATGCCGCAACGACCGAGAAGTCTCCATCTCCGGGATACTCGTCGATCAATGCCTCGATGTACCCCGAGTCGACGACGGTGGTGCCGGCGGCAACCACGACGCGCTCGGAAGTCGCACCGCATCCTGCGGCGATCGCAACGATGCCGAGGATGGCTCCGACGCGTCTCACGGAACCTCCCCGGACGAGACGGTCGTCATCGCCAGCGCCTTCACGCTGACAAAGACGATTGATCCCGGAGAGAGTTCGAGCGCGTCGAACGATCCCGGAGTGATCAGCGCGGCGATCGGGGCCCCACAGTCGACCACGACCTCGAGGAGGCGCCCGACCGTCCTGACATCGGTGATCGTGCCGCGAAAGACATTCCGCGGCGATCCGCCGTCGGGCCGCTCGCGGTGCACGGCCACGGCCTCGCCGCCGAAGAGCACCTTGACCCGCTCACCGACGGGATGCGGACCGGCCGCCACGATGGTGTGATCGAGCCATGCAACCTGCGATACCGTTTCGTCACCGGCGACGACGGTGCCGACGAGCATGTTGGATACCCCCACAACGTCGGCCACGATGTCGTCGCTGGGCGAGGTGAACACCTCGGCGGTCGGCCCGCGTTGCCGGATCCGCCCGTCGACCATGACGGCGAGGGTGTCGCCGAGGATGGCCGCCGAAGCATGATCGTGGCTCACGATCACCGCCGAGCGGCCGTGCAAGGCGCCGGCGATGGTTCCCGCAGTTCGTTCTCGATCACGCAGGTCGAGCGGTGCAAGCGGTTCATCGAGCAGGACGATCCCGGCATCCGACACCAGCGTCCGAGCAAGGGCGATCCGCATTCGCTCGCCACCCGAAAGCGAGCGAGCGGATCCATCGAGGCGATCGGCAACGCCGAGGTCGGCGGCGAGTGCCTCAGCGGCCGCCACCTGCTTCACGTCGAGGCCAAGCCGTAGGTTGGAGCGGACGGTCCCGCGGAA
>JAHEEL010000240.1 GCA_024640745.1 Actinomycetes bacterium | reverse complement strand
GGTAGTCGTCGGGGAGCTCGAATCCGGGTGGAGTGGCGACGTATCCGTGGAAGCCACCTCCGCCGTTCGTGTCGCGAATGTCCACATACAGGCCACCCGCACATTCGTCGTACCCGACGAAGAGCCGGTCGCCGTAGGTTGCCTCGAGTTCGCCCAAGGTAGAGCCGGGACCGACCCCTTCGGGCATACGCAGCATCGTCCCCTGCCAGGCCCGCCATCCCATCAGTTCCGGTGCGTCGGGCCAACCGCCATCCCGGGTTTCACAGTCACCGATCACGATCGAGATCTTCTCAGACTCCCAGCGAGCTTCGCTGATGTACCTGCACCACCCGTAGCCGGCACCGACGCAGTAATCGAGGTTGTTGCAGACGCTCGCGTAATCCGGCTCCCCGAGGAGACTGATCAGAATGGCCATCGTGGTGTCCTCGTCCATGCCGAACGTGACGGCGCCCAGTCCGTCGGCACGGAGTTCCAACGGTTCGGCGTAGTACACCCGGATGGCCTGTTTCGTCTGCAGGCCAGTTTCGACATCATTGGCGACAAACGTCGTCGAGTTCCGGCCAGGGACGAGCATCAAGTCGAGTGCCCACGTCCCATCAGCGGAAATTTCGGCGTGGTACTTGCCGCCCACCGTGATCGCGCACCCGGGGTCGGTGATGCCTCTGAACGTGTATCGAGGAGTTGTCACCGTCTCGCCGTGGATCGGATCAACTACTTCGAGGCGCGGCGGCTCGAGCAGCGTGGTTGTCGTCGGTACGGCTGCCGGTAGCTCGGTTGTCGTCGTGGCCAGCTCGAAAGAGGTCGTTGGAGGCGATACAGGCATCGTGGTATCTGCCGTTGACGAAGGAGTCACCGGTGCTGACCCGGATACCTCGGCGTCGGTAGCGGGCGGCGAGCAACCCAGCGTTGTGAGGACCAACACAACCGCCAGCGACCGCCACAGCCTCATGCGCAGCCTCCGTAGTCATTGTCCCCCTGAGATCCCCGGATCGCAAGACCCAGCCCGGCGGGTTCCGGATCGGAGCCGTGTGCGGCCGGAGAGGGGCAGGATCGGTACCTTTCGCGTGCCGACACGGTCGTGGGGTGTAGGTTCGAATCACCGGGACATGGAGAACGCTTGGACGCATCGGACATCTATCTCGCCAAAGCTGCGCCGGAGGCGATCGCAAGCCACCTCGAGCGCCGGATCATCGCCACGGTCGGCACGCTGAATGCGGACGGATCGATTCACCTGGCTTTCGTCCTGTTCCTGTGGGAGGGCGGCAAGTTCTACTTCGAGACAGCCTCGATGACCAAGAAGGCTCGCAACATCGCCGCCCGACCGACCGCGTCCTTCGCAATCCAGGGCGACGGGTTCATGGCCATGGCGGAGGGTATGGGGCGCCTCATCGAGGGCGACGAAGCGCATGCCGTCAATCATCGGCTGCGGCAGAAGTACCTGACGGCGCCGGCAATCGAAACGGTCGGCGCTGCGTGGGGAACGGTGGACGACGTTGCCGTCGAGATCACGCCGAAGAAGTGGCGCTCATGGTCCAACGACGCGCTCAGCGAGCTGGGACGATCGGCGGCCGGAGAGCTGGCACCCGGCGACTGGTGGCAGCCCGACTCCGGCGGAGCTGACTGAGCGAGCACCCTGAATCGGAACGTTCGACGGCGGAGCCGCGATGCCTCGGTCTCGGAGAGAGCGCCGCTTCCATCAAAGGTCAACCCCCGATTGCGTAGACTGCGTGAGTGCCTGAAACGCGCTATGCCCGGAGCGGGGACGTCAGCATCGCCTATCAGGTTGTCGGTGACGGTCCCACCGACATCGTCTACGTCCCTGGATGGGTCTCGAACATCGAGGTGATGTGGGAGGACCCCGGCCTCGCGGGCTTCCTCCGTCGACTGGCCTCATTCGGGCGCCTGATCACGTTCGACAAGCGAGGGACGGGCCTGTCGGATCCGGTTTCCATCAACGATCTCCCGGACTTCGAGACGCGCATGGACGACCTTCGAGCCGTGATGGACGCCGCCGGCAGCGAGAGCGCGACGATCTTCGGACACTCGGAGGGGGGCGTTCTGTCGATCCTCTTCGCTGCCACCCATCCGGATCGGACCACCGGGCTCATCCTGACCGGGTCCTACGCCAAGCGGATCCGCAGCGACGACTACCCGTGGGCACCAACCGCCGAGGAGCGAGCGCAGACGACGAGTGAGGTCGAGCAGGACTGGGGCAGGGACGACACGCTCGATGAAGCTGCACCAAGCCGTGCGAACGATCCCGCGTTCCGGGCGTGGACGAGTCGCTACCTGCGGATGTCGGCCAGCCCGCGCGCCGCCGCCGCCCTCCACGAGATGAACTCAGCCGCCGATGTCCGGTCCATCCTCGGCTCGGTCAGCGCCCCCACCCTGCTGCTCTACCGGGAGCACGACCCGGACGTCAACATCGAGGAAGGACGCTACATCGCCGATGCGATCCCCAACTCGCGCTTCGTCGAGCTCCCCGGTGCCGACCACCTCTTCTGGGCCGGCGACACCGAGGCGTTGCTGGCGGAGATCGAGGAATTCGTCACCGGGCGCCGCGGGTCCTCCGACGCCGAGCGTCGATTGGCGACCGTGGTGTTCACCGACATCGTCGACTCGACGCTGCACGCGGCCGAACTCGGCGACCTCCACTGGCGCCGACTCCTCGAGCGTCACAACCGGATGGTTCGCGACGAGCTCGCGCGGTGGAGCGGCATCGAAGTCTCGACCACCGGCGACGGCTTCCTCGCAACCTTCGACGGACCGGCGAGGGCCATCAACGCCGCACTGTCCATCGCTGCGGCGATCCCAGACCTCGGGCTCGACGTGCGGTGCGGGGTCCACACGGGGCTGGTCGAGGTCGTCGGCGACGACGTGGCC